>JBDNIB010000410.1:0-4171 GCA_041688535.1 Prosthecobacter sp. | reverse complement strand
CGCTTTGCCTGGCGTTGGTGCGGCTGGAATTGCTGCGCGGGCAGCCCGCACCGTTGCTGCGTGGTGCCCGTGGCACGGCGGTTGGCAGGCTGGCGCATTCTTTGTTCAAAGAGTCCGAAGTGGCAGAATTTCACCTTCTGCTGGGGCGGCCTGAGACAGGAACAGCGGCGGACACGACGCTGCGCCTACACCGCTGGTTCAATGTGGTGAACGGCACTTTCCGTCAGGACCGGCCCGCCTTGGTGTATGCCGGTTCGGAGCCTCCCTGCCGCGTCGTGGTGCGAGTCGGCAGCAAATCGCTGAATTTCGAAGGTATGCGGCTGCTGGAAAGCAAACTGGCCTGGATGGCGGAGGAGCGGGATTGGCTGGGTTCCGTGATGCGTCCGGGTGTGACCATGGCCGCGTAGCACGGCACTCCTCAAAGAAAAACCCCGCCCGCCTCAGGGCGAACGGGGTTGTCACAGTGCTTTGAGAGGTGACGATTACTTGATCTCCTGCGCCCAGAAGATGTGCCAGTCGTCCAGATTGTTCAGATCCACCGCGCCGGGATTCACGCTGCCGTCATCGGCGATACCATCGGCATCGAGAATGGTTTTGCGCGTGGCATCCTCGTGGATGTAGCCACGGATGGAGGCGTTGTGCTTGTACAGGTTGCCTTTGGTCAGGTTCACGCCGGGCTGTGACTTGATCCATGACTCGAGCTGCGGGTAACTCGGCTTCGTGGCGATGAACGCCTTGAACGTGTCGATGTTGATGCCCAGCGCGTCGAGCGTCATCTGGTCGTAGCCGCAGCCGATGCCGGGATAATCAGCGTGCAGCTTGCCAGCAGCAGCCAGCGAGGCTTTTTGCCAGAGGCGTGGGAGATGCAGGACGCCGAGGGGGCCGGCGATGCCGGAACTGATGAGAGGAACGATCTGGCTCATGATAGTGGATGGGTTGGAATTTCGTGAATCACATTCGCAGTGGCGAACGCACACTGACTTTGACGAGTCCGCTTGGCAGCAGCAAGCACAATCACCAGCACTCTCGCGTCCTTCATGCGAGCCATGTTCGGCATTCTCACGCAGTCGCGAAAGTGATGCTCTGAGCGTTTTGTGATTGTCGAAACACTGCCCGGCATGACGAAACTGCTCGGCATCTGGAAGCCGGAGGGTGTGAAGGAGCCAGAGCGTGCCAGCCATCTCCAGGCAGCTTTCCTCAAAGCCCACATCGTTTCACTGCTGCCAGCGCTCGACACGCGCTGGAGCAGTTGCTCAAGCAGCATGGTGAGAAAGTCGAGAAGACGCCCGCCGCGCCGCCGCCAGAACCACCGGGCGCCACGAAAGGCATCATCACCCGCAGTTTCCACCTCACCGAAGAGCTGCTGACGATGAGCGGTGCCTCTCCAGCCGCTCCCGCAGACCCGTTTGCAGCCGGTGGCGCTGCGCCCGCCGCGCCGATGGCGAACGAAGCACGCCTGACCATGCGCATCACCGCCGTGGAGATTTTAAAATCCAAGGGCATCCCCTTTCCCGAAGGCTCCTCCGCCAATTACAAACCCAGCACCGGCGAACTGCTGGTGCGCAACACGCCGGAGAACATGAAGCTGGTCGAGGACTACATCGCCTCCCTCAAGCAGTATGCGCCGCGCACGCTGGCGATGACGGTTCACATCATCGAGGCGGATGCCGCCACCATCCGTCAATTGGCGCAAATCACCGCCGCCACCACCGATCACACCGCTGCATGGCAGGCCGTCGAGCAGGGCGTGGCACAGAACAAGATACGCCTCCTCCGTTCTGCCTTCCTCGAATCGAAATCCGGCATGCGCAGCACTTTCAACACTGGCCGAGAATTCGTTTACATCTCAGAAACCGGTAGCAGCACGCTTGAGCATCGCTCCGATCAGTCCACCACGCCGAACGGCAGTGACAAAGACAGCAAGACCACGCATATCCAGAACATCCCTGTCTCAAGCGGTGCCGCGCCAAGTTTTTCATCCGCCGCAGAGATGCGTTATGTGGGGCTGCGCTTTGAAGTGGAAGGAACCGTTGGCTATCCCGAAGTCTCCGCTGTCGAACTCACCCTCGACATCAAATATGACTACGCCAGCCCGGTTGTCGCCGATACCACAGCTCAAGTGGATGCGAAGACCATTCGCCCGCTGAACCGCAGCATTCAGTTTCATCAGGCCAATCTCACCTTTGGCACCACCATGGCCAGTGGCACCCACCGTTTGCTCAGTGTCTGGAAACCTGAAGGCACCGCTGAGTTTGACAAAGCAGACGTCTTGCAAGCCGCATTCCTGAGCATGGATGTCGTGCCGGTGGAACGTGAGAAGAAACCGTGATCACATCGCCCCCGGCGGTGCCTCCTGCTCGGGCATCGTGATGAGCGCGATCGAAGGCGTGCCGGTGCCTTTGCCAAGACGTCCGCTGTAGAGGTCAATCGCCCGTTTGGCGATGATGTCGATCACCGCTGGTTGCAACGTTCGGGCGGCGACGTTGGAGACGGCCATACTGGTCCACATGATGGGAGATTTGAAGCGCAGCACCTGCCAGTAGGGCAGTAGGCGCTTGTACCATTTGTTTGCGGTCTGCATGCGCTCATGCCGGGCGATCTTGTGGGTCATTTCCCAGGTTTTGATCGCCGTGCTGGCGCTGACATCCACGAGCCGGCCGATGGAGCGTGTCTGCAAAAAATCCGCCACATCCATCGCGGCGAGATGCACCGCGCGGGAGAACTGGCTGAGACCGGGGGCGAGCAGCGCCTCCTGCTTGCCGGGATGGTAGATTGCCGCGATTTCGCGCACCAGCTTTGGCAGCTCGTCCACCAGCGGCGGCAGCCACTCGGGATTTAGATTCTTCTGCCAGCGCAGGCGCTTTTTGCAGTTTTCGACGGCCTTATGGGCCAGTTCGTCGGCGACTCCGCATTCGGGATACACAAAACTGGCCACCGCATTCCGGGCGGCACGCAGGTCGGCGGCAAAACGCAGCAGCTTCCACAGCACAATCGTCGCCCCGCCGACAACAACGCCCGCGATGAAAGTCATGATGTGTCCCCAGGGCATGGATGCACGGGAGAGCAACGCAGGCGGGGTGTCAAGATGACGAAAACGATGGGAGAGGCGGCTTGCAGGGCCGGAATGACACGCCATAAATGCGCTCCTACCCATGTCCTCCATCTTCGAACTCTTCTCTCTTCAAGGCAAAACCGCTGTCGTGATCGGCGGCACTGGCGAACTCTGTGGCGCAGTCGCTGAAGGCTTCGCTTCCGCAGGCGCGGAGGTCGTGCTCGTCGGCCGTGATCAAACCAAGGCCGACAAGCGCCTGGAGACCATTCAAGCAGCGGGTGGACAGGCTTACTTCGTTTCTGCGGATGCCAGCCGCAAAGCCGACCTGCAAATCCTCCTTGATCAAGTGCAGGAGCGCTCCGGTGGCTGCCACATTCTCGTCAATGGTGCTGGCGTGAACTCCGCCACGCCCTTCCTCGACATCGCAGAGGACGAATACGACCGCATCATGAACATCAACACCAAGGCCGTGTTTCTGGCCTGCCAGGTGTTTGGCAAATACTTCGTGGAGCAGAAGATCGCCGCCTCCATCATCAATCTCGGCTCCATGTCCGGCCTGCTGCCGCTGAGCCGCGTGTTCATCTACTCGATGAGCAAAGGCGCTGTGCATAATCTCAGCAAGAACCTCGCCCGCGAGTGGGCACCGCTCGGCATCCGCGTGAACACACTCGTGCCCGGCTTCTTCCCCGCCGAGCAGAACAAAAAAGTGCTCACGCCTGACCGCGTCGCCAAAATCATGGGCCACACGCCCATGAACCGCTTTGGCGAAGCCAAGGAACTCATCGCCGCTGCTTTGATGCTGGCGGGAGCAGGCGGATCATTCGTCACCGGCCATGAGATGGTCGTGGATGGCGGGTATTCGTCGATGACGATCTGAGATTTAAATCGCAGGCGATAGAATCGCGAAAATGTCCACGTTTAGGTCAGTGGTAAGACCACTGACCACATGACTTTTTCAACGATCAAACCACAGCGCAGCCTCGTCGAGGAAGTGTGCGCACGCATTGCCTCGGAAATCCGCGATGAGATGAGCGGAGGCGATGGCTGGCTTCCTCCGGAACGTGATCTGGCGCTCAAACTTGGTGTGAGCCGCCCCGTGGTGCGCGAGGCGACGAAGCG
>JBDNIB010000409.1:0-5977 GCA_041688535.1 Prosthecobacter sp. | reverse complement strand
TCCAGGCGCAGGGTGTCACGTGCGCCGAGTCCACAGGGCACGCCGCCAACGGCCCTGACCGCAGCGACGATGCGTTCAAACCACGCCTCCGCCACGTCTGCGGGCAGGAAGAACTCAAAGCCCTCCTCACCCGTGTAGCCGGTGCCACAGAGCCACATCGGGCCGGACTCGGTCATGGTGATGAAGATGGTGTTGTGGGCAGGAAAGGCGTCCGCGCTGCCGAACAGGGCCGCTGCGATCTCGCGTGAGCGCGGCCCCTGCACCGCCAGACCGGCGGTGGCAGCGCTCGCATTCGCCATCTGCACGTTATCGTCGTCGGTGAGGAGGGATTGTAGCTGCGTCCAGTCTTCCGTGATGCGCGAGGCATTCACTACCAGGAAGAATTCCCGCTCGCTGGTGCGGTAGGCGATCAGGTCATCGATCACCCCGCCCTGGTCGTTCAGCAGCAGCGTGTACTGGCCCTGACCGGGCACCAGCTTGGCGATGTCGTTCGTCAGCGCACGATTGAGAAAGGCTTCCGCCCCTGCCCCGCTCACGAGGAACTGCCCCATGTGCGAGATGTCGAACACCCCGGCGCTCTGCCGCACCGCCTGGTGTTCCTCCACGATGTTGGAATACAGCACCGGCATGTCCCAGCCCGCGAAGGGGACCATCCGCGCCCCCATGGCCACATGCGCGGCATGCAGAGGCGTGAGGCGAAGCGCGGCGGGGTCGGACATGGTCCGCGCATTCTGGGAGGCCCGATGATTTTGTCAACGCATGCGGCGGTTTGAACAAAAAACGCCCGCACGATGTCGTTTGCCACGCCCTTCACCCACTGCATAATCCGCACCCCCAACCATGGCAGCACCCTTTCTCACTCAGGATTTCCACCTCCGCTGGTCCACGCTGACCCCGGAGCACATCGAGGCCGACATCCGCGCCGCGCTGGCGCAGGCGCAGACAAATCTGGACGGCTTGATCGATCTAGATCGTGGCAAGCTGTCCTTTGATAGCGTCATCCTGGGGCTGGACGAAGTGACCCGCGAGCTGAACGAAAGCTGGGGCCTGGTGACGCACCTGGACTCTCTGTGCAACTCCCCCACCCTGCGCGAGGCGCACAATAAGATGCTGGCGGAGGTCAGCGCCTTCTTCGCCAAAATTCCGCTCAATGAGCATCTCTGGGACCTGCTGGTGACTTACGGCAAGACGGAGGAGGCGAAAAAGCTGCCCCCGGTGCGCAAACGCGCGCTGGATGAGGCGATGGAGGGGTTCATCCAGGCCGGGGCCGATCTGCCGCCGGACAAGAAGCAGCGGGTGGAGGAGATCGAGTCGGAGCTGTCCCAGCACACGCAGAAGTACTCCGAGAACGTGCTCGATTCGACCAACAAGTGGGAGCTGGTGATTGAGGAGGTGAACCGCCTCAGTGGCATGCCGCCCTCCGCGATTGATGCCGCGCGGGCGGACGCGGTGGCAAAGGGCCTGGGCACGCCGGAGCAGCCCGTGTACCGCTTCACGCTGAAGGCCCCCTCGCTGATCCCGGTGATGGAGTATCTGGATGACGAGGGCATCCGCCGCCAGATGTGGGAAGGCTCCTGCGGCATCGGCCGTGGTGGCGAGCATGACAACACCGACCTCGTGTGGAAAATCCTGCGGCTGCGGCATGAGAAAGCGCAGATCATGGGGCGTGCGCACTTCGCCGACCATGTGCTGGCGCACCGCATGGCCAAAAACGGCCGCAGCGCGATGCGCTTCATCGAGGACCTGCATGAGCGGGTGAAAGACGCCTTTCAACGCGAGACCAACGAGCTGCAGGAATACCGCGCGGACAACAGCCATCAGGCGGCCGATGTGCTCCAGCCCTGGGAAGTGGCCTACTGGGGCGAGCGCCAGCGCAAGGCGAAGTACGACTTCGATGAGGAGGAGCTGCGCCCCTACTTCCCGCTCGGCAAAGTTCTCAGTGGCATGTTCCAACTGGCGGAGCAGGTCTTTGACCTGCGCTTTGTCGAACGTCCGGCCGTTTACATCGCCCCCGGCCAGGAGTGGGAAGGCCACATCAGCACGCAGCCTGGCCAGCCCGGCCCGGTGGAAGTCTGGCACCCCGAGGTGAAATTCTACGAGGTGCGCAACGAAAAGAATGTCCACATCGGCTCCTTCTATGCCGACTGGCATCCGCGTGACTCGAAACGCGGCGGGGCCTGGATGAACTACCTCAAAATGGGTGTGCCGCCGAGCGGTGAGCGCGACCGCCGCCTGCACCTGGGCCTGATCTGCGGCAACATGACGCCGCCGGTGGATGGCAAGGCGGCGCTGCTGACGCATGACGAGGTTTGCACGGTGTTCCATGAGTTCGGCCACCTGCTGCACCAGCTTTGCGGCAATGTGGAGATCCCCTCCCTCAACGGCGTCAGCGTGTACTGGGATTTCGTGGAGCTGCCCTCGCAGCTCATGGAAAACTTCTGCTGGGAGCGTGAGAGCCTGGATCTCTTCGCCCGCCATCACGAGTCCGGCGAGGTCATCCCGGCGAAGCTGTTCAAGAAGATGCTGGCCGCGAAGAACTACCGCAGCGCCAGCGACATCATGCGCCAACTCGCGTTTGGTCGGCTGGACCTCGAACTGCACATGAACCACGCCACGGACGAAGGCGCGAACCTTGACCAACTGGCGCGGCAAATCCTCGCCGACTACCTGATGCCGCTCAAAACCGAGCAGCCGACCATGGCCCGCCGCTTCGGCCACCTATTCAGCAGTCCCGTGGGCTACGCCGCCGGCTACTACAGCTACAAATGGGCGGAGGTACTGGATGCGGATGCTTTCACCCGCTTCCAAAAAGAAGGCGTGCTGAATCCCGCCGTGGGCCGTGCCTTCCGCGAGCAGATTCTGAGCAAGGGCAACTCCGAAGACCCGGCGAAGCTGTTTGAGGACTTCATGGGGCGCGATCCCGATGCCATGGCGCTGCTGGTGCGGGCAGGGCTGGCCTGATTCAAACCAGGCCGCGCCCTCGCCCACGATAGGCGAGGGCGAAGAAGACACACACCGCAGCGGTAAGCGCGGTCTCGCCCCACCAGAAGCGCGGCCAGTCGGTGGTGCCGTTTTTCGTGCAGGCGGCATACCACCAGCCGCCGCCGAGGAAGCCGAGGAGATTCCCCACACCACCCATGAGCAGGGCCAGCAGCGCCTGGGCACGCGCGCGCCATTTGCGGTCGATGCGCTCCTCCAGGTAGATTTGCGTGGTGATGAAATAGAGCGTGAAGGCAAAGCCATGCAGCACCGTGCCTGCCATCACCCAGCCCTGGGTGGCCATGGCATTGAAGGCATAGCGCACCACGCAGATCATGATGCCGGAGAGAAACACCCACTTCAGCCGCACTCGTGCCAGCACGCCGGCCAGCAGCAACATGACGAGGATTTCCGTGGTCTGACCCAGCGACATCACGGCGGAGATGTGCCCCACGCCGAGATCACTCAGATGACGCGAGGTGTAGGGGTAAAAGGCCGCCAACGGGATGCAGTAGAGTGCCGCAGTGATGAAGACGACACGATGATCGCGGTGTTTGAGCAGTTCTAACGCATCCAGACCGAGAATCTGCTTCCAGGTGCGGTGCAGCAGCACCTCGCCCGGCGGGATCAGTGGCAGGCGCCACGTCAGGGACATCACCACCAGCCAAAGACCGGAAGCCGTCACGCCGGCGACGAGCGAGGCGTCCGCGCGCAGCACGAAGCTGACGATCCAGCACGCCACCATCCACCCGGCGGTGGCCCAGGCCCGCAGCGGGCCGAACTGGCTCTTCGCATCATGCAGTTGGGAAAACACGATGCTGTTGGTCACGCTCCACACCGGCATGGAGACGAAAGACTGCACCTGCGAGCAGGCGAGGACGGCGGCATCGCTCCAGCCCCAGGCCAGGGATGAGCAGGTCAGCAGCAGTGCTAGGCTAGTCAGTCCCGTGAGCCAGCGCAGCAGCACGACGGGTGAGTATTTTTGATCCGCCAGCGCCCCGATGAACAGCGGCGAGATGAACGCGGCGATCGAGGATGTCGCGAACACCCACGGCACCAGATGCCCGCGCCCGTGCGCCACGAAGACATTCGTCAGCGGCACGCCCCACATCGCCATCGGCATGGCCGCGCAGAAAAACAGCGTCGCCAGCGTAGTGCGGCTGGCTTTGGCGTCCAGGGTGGGGTCGGGCATTGTGGTTGGAATAAACGCGGCTGACACAAACTCCAACGCCGGGTATGAGAAAAAGCGTTGGTTGCACCTCCGGCCCGCCTTTCCATCTTCCGCGACCTTTCTCCCCCACCCTGCCCTTTCTCTCATGGAAAACGTCATCATCATCGGCACCGGCTGCGCCGGCTACACTGCGGCCATCTACACCGGCCGCGCCAATCTGAAGCCCCTGATCCTCTCCGGCAACATGCCCGGCGGCCAGCTCACGACGACCACGGAGGTGGAGAACTTCCCCGGCTTCCCAGACGGCATCATGGGGCCGGATCTGATGATGAACATGCAGACGCAGGCGGAGAAGTTCGGCGCACGCACCGAGTACTCGCTGGTCAGCAGCGTCAAGAAGACGGACGCGGGCCATTTCGAAGTGCTCACCGAAGGCGGCACCACTTATGAAACGCACAGCGTGATCGTCGCCACCGGTGCTTCGCCGAAACACCTCGGCCTGCCAAATGAGAAGTCCCTCATCGGCCACGGTTTGACGAGCTGCGCCACCTGCGACGGTGCCTTCTACCGCAACGTGCCCGTTTGCGTCATCGGCGGTGGCGACAGCGCGTGCGAAGAGGCGAGCTTCCTCACCAAGTTTGCCAGCACGGTCTATTTGATCCACCGCCGCGATGAATTGCGCGCCTCCAAGATCATGGCCGACCGCGTCCTCGCGAACCCGAAGATCAAGCCGGTGTGGAACAGCACCTTCAGCGAGTACCTCACCGACGAGAAGGGCGAGATGCGTGCCGTGACGCTGGAAAACCTCGTCACCGGCGAGAAGAGCGAGCTGGAGATCAAGTGCGTCTTCGTCGCCATCGGCCATGTGCCCAACGGCAAATTCCTCGGTGATCTCGTCGATACCGACGACAACGGCTATATCCTACAGACCAACGGCACCCGCACCAAAACAGAGGGCCTCTTTGCCGCCGGTGACGTGGCCGATCATGTTTATCGTCAGGCCATCACCGCCGCCGGGCAGGGCTGCGCCGCTGCGCTGGAGGCCGAGCGCTACCTCGCGGACCAGGGCGTGCATTGATTGACGCTGGACAGCGGCGCTGTGGCGCGGCATATCATCGCGGCGTTTCCCGCCCCGCAAACGTAACCCACACGCATGAGTCACCTGGTGATCCCCCAAGCCGCACGCTTCGCTCTTTTTTCCGCCCTCGCCCTGCTGGTGTCCTGCCAGACCGGACGCAACCATGGACAGACCCAGTACCTGGAGGCATTCCCCAGCGGCAGCGTGCCACATACCGCGCTGTACAACGCCGACCAAGTCTCCTACTGGGATGGCGACGGCATGAGTGGTGCCCCAAGCATCACCATCGACCTCAGCGACCAGAAAGCCTATTTCCACAAAGGCGGCGCGCTGGCTGGTGTGTCCGCCCTGTCCACCGGCAACGAGAAGCACGCGACGAAGCCCGGCAACTTCAAGATCACCCAGAAGGACCAGTGGCATAAGTCCAACCTCTATGGCGACTTTGTGGACGACGCCGGCACCGTCGTCATCGCCAACGTCGATGTGACGAAGGACAAGGCACCACCCGGCGCACGATTCGAGGGCTCCAAGATGCACCACTTCATGCGCTTCGTCGGCGGCATCGGCATGCATGAGGGCTTCCTGCCTGGTTATGCGGCTTCGCACGGCTGCGTGCGCATGCCCGGCCACATGGCAGCCATTTTCTACAACAACGTCACCACCGGCACCCCCGTCACGGTGCGGCCCTGACACCGCTCCCCGCCCTCACGCGCATGCTCGCTGACACCGCCCTCGAAATCGGTCCCACT
>JBDNIB010000408.1:0-3217 GCA_041688535.1 Prosthecobacter sp. | reverse complement strand
GCAACTTCGCAATCTCGCCCGGCTGGATGATTCGCAGCGTTTGGCGATTCAAAAGCAGGCGCAGGAGCTTCGAGAGACGTAATTCCCTAGTGATGGTTCCATCTTTTGACAATTCGAGAAAATGGCCGGCGCTTATCGCCTTCATTTTCGCGACATTTTGCGCAGCCGCGCTCGGCACCTTTTCGATGCCGGGCGAATGGTATGCGGCGCTGAATAAACCTCCATGGAATCCGCCACCGTGGATCTTTGGTCCTGCCTGGACGCTGCTCTACACGCTGATGGCGGTGGCGGCCTGGCTGGTGTGGAAGAAGGCCGGTTTTTCGCGCCCGCTCGTTTTCTACTTCGTGCAACTGTCGCTGAATGCGGCATGGACGCCGGTCTTCTTTGGCGCTCATGCCATGGGATTGGCGCTGATCGTGATCGTGGTGCTGTGGGTCGCGATTCTGATGACGCTGCTGAACTTCTGGCGTATCAGCCATGCGGTCGGCTGGCTTATTGTGCCGTATCTTGCTTGGGTCACGTTCGCGACCGCCCTGAATTTCACCCTTTGGAAATTGAATCCCTCATGAGCTTAAAAACGTGGTTCATCACCGGTTGTTCCAGCGGCTTTCGTCGCGCCATCGCCGAAGGTGCGCTCGCCGCCGGACATCGCGTGATCGCGACTGCACGGGACATTCGCAGCATCGCTGATCTGGAGCGCGCAGGAAGCTGCCACGTGATGACGCTAGATGTCACGGACAGCTCGGAGATTCCGGGGGTGATCCGTGAAGCATCACAGGTTTGGGGCGGCATCGACGTGCTGGTGAATAACGCAGGCTACGGACTCATCGGCGCGGTGGAGGAATGCAGCGATGAACAAATCCGCCGCAACATGGAGACGAACTTCTTCGGCCATTTGAACGTCATCCGCGCCGCGCTGCCGATTCTGCGTGAGCAGAAGAGCGGTCATATCATCAACATCAGCGCCGCCGCAGCGATCTCGAACTACGCTGGCTTCGGCATTTATGGCGCGGCGAAGGCCGCGCTGGAGCTGATGAGCGAGAGTCTGCGTATCGAAGTGGCTCCGCTGGGCATTCGCGTTACGCTTGTGCAGCCGGGGCCTTTTCGCACCGAGTTCGTCAGCCGATCACTGGATCGCGCAGAAAGCCACATCGCTGATTACGACCGCACGAGCGGCAAGTTCCTCCGCTTCATCGAGTCCATGAACGGCAAACAACCGGGTGACCCTGTGCGGGCGGCCGAAGCCATCACAGCCGCCGTGGAATCGGACTCGCCCCCGCAGCGCCTCGTGCTCGGCAGATACGCGAACGACAAAGCGCGCAAACGCTTGATCGATGTCGAAAAAGAACGAGCCGCATGGGAGCACATCGGTCTGCCAACAGAATTCAGCCCCACTTTATGAATCAATCAAAACTAACTTCGCTGTTTGCCGCGGCGTTTGTCGCGCTTCTACCAGCCTGCTCAACCGCACCGCCAAAGCCGCTGCTCAAGACCGTCGAGCACATCGATCTGCCCCGCTTCATGGGCGATTGGTATGTCTTCGCTCACATCCCTTACTCGCTGGAGGCAGGTAAGGTCGGCACGTTTGACCGCTATGCGCTCAGGCCGGATGGGCGCATTCAGAACTCATTTCTGTTTCGCCGCGGCACGCTCGACGCGCCGCTGGAGGAATGGAAAGGCGTCGCCTGGGTGCATGACAAGAAGAGCAATGCCGAGTGGCGGGTGCAGTTCATCTGGCCCTTTCGAGTGCCATTCCTCGTGATCGACCTTGATCCGAATTACCAATGGGCTGTGATCGGGTATCCGTCACGAAAACTCGCCTGGGTGCTGACTCGGAAGACCATGCTGAACGAGGCGACCTATCGCGGCATCTTGAAACGTCTGCAGGCGCAGGGATACGACCCGGGCCTCTTGAAGAAAGTGCCGCAGCTTCACCCTTGAGACAGACACGAAACACCAAATTTTATTATGAAACGCAAAATGACCTGGCTGATCTGCATTCCCCTTGCCCTCGCCGCTTTCTGGTTTGCCTCCAACTCAAGGGCGGCGACAGAGACGCCCGAATACACAGTGATCCGCAAGGACGACAAGATTGAAATTCGCGACTATCCCGCGCTCACCATCGCTACCTCGCCAATGGAGGAGGATGGCATGAGCGGCGGCTTTGGTCAGTTGTTTCGCTTCATCACCGGTAACAACGAGAGCAAGGAGAAGATTGCGATGACCTCGCCAGTCCTTATCGCCGCCGACGCCGGCAAGAGGACCATGAGCTTCATCATGCCGAAGAGCACGGCCGAAAAAGGCGTGCCCAAGCCTGCTGGCAAAGACGTGACGCTTGGCAAGGTGGCCCCGGCGCGCTGTGCCGTGCTTCGGTTCGCTGGTGGCCGTAACGTTAAAAACGAAAATGCCGCCATCATTAAGCTCAAGGCATGGCTCGATACCCAGAAAATCCAAGGCCTCGGAGAGCCCATGTTCGCCTATTACGATCCACCCTGGACACTCATCCCGTTCCGGCGAAACGAGGTGATGATTCGGATCGACAACAAGTATGAATAAGCCCGCCACGTCGTGCCTCATCGTGCTTAGCATGGGGTTTCTCACGGCGTGTTCGTCGCCGCAGATATCCTCACGTCACATCGCCCAATCCGATCCGGCGGCGGTGGCACTGCTTGCGGCCTCCCAAAAGGTGCATTGCAAAAGTGCGTTGCAGAACGTTCGCGATGTCAGCGTTCGCTACGAAGGGCGGTGGGGACCGATCGGGCCGCTCTTCCAGCCGGTTTTGGTGGACAAGAAGTTTCGTGGTTCATCTGAGGAGCGCCTGATTCTCGGTGCAAAACGCATTGTCGTTCAGGAGCACACGGGTCGTGCGGGAAAGAAGACCGTCGTGCGTCAGCCGGGCAAGGTTGAGATCGCTTACAATGGTTCGCGCTCCAACGATGACGAAGCAAAGCGCGCTGCGGCGTTGGTGGCGGATGCTTATGCCATGTTCTTGCTCGGGCCGCATTACTTTGATCGTCCCGGAGTCGTTCTCGTCAGCGCGCGAGACAGTGTCGTGGACGGTGCAGATTGCGCCCAGATCCTTGCTGTCTTGCGCCCCGGGTTTGGCATGGCCACGGAAGATCGCGTGATCCTGTCCATTGACCGAGCGACCAAACAACTTCGTCGTGTTCGCATGACGCTGAATGGACTGGAAAGTACGCGGGGGGCCGAAGTTGAT
>JBDNIB010000407.1:0-4188 GCA_041688535.1 Prosthecobacter sp. | reverse complement strand
TGGATGCTGGCGCAGGACGGTTCCTTCGAAGAACCCCTGCTGACCACTGCCGATCTCATACCGCTGGCCACAGACAGCCTAGATCCCACCCTTGCCGCCGCACAGCCGACCCCGGTGCCTGCCGGCCCGATCGACCCTGACCTGCCGCAGCCTTTTGACATGGAAAGCCTCGGTTCCATCGTCGAAAACTCGCCTTTCACCCGCATCGTCAGTATCTCCGACTCGCTGGTACTCACCGGCATGGCGTATGTGGATGGCAAGCCCGTCGTCACCATTTATGACAAGTCCCTGAAGCAATCGATGGTCGTCTCCGACGACCCCAATCTCAAAGGCTGGAAGCTCATCGAAGCCCAGCATGCGGAAAAAATCGACCGTGCGCAGGCCAAAATCTCCATCGGGGGTGAGACCTTCAGCATCCGTCATGATGCCGCCGCCCTGACCCCAGATGCCATGCGCAAGGACAAGAGCGACCGTGGAGATCGCGGCAGTTCGTCCAGCAGCAGTGATCGCTATCGCAGCAGCAGCCGTGGCCCGAGTGAAGAGGACCGTAAGCGCTACGAAGCCATGTCCGAAGGGGCGAAGGATAAGGTTAAGAACCTCTTCCGCGAAAAAATGAGCGATGACAAATTCCGCAATGCCCCTGAGGAAGAGCGGCGCAACATCATCAAAAGCGCCATCGAAAAAATCGAGAAGGATGACAAAGGTGGCAAGCGCTAACGCTTTTCGCTGAAATCACTCGCTGTCCATTCTCCAGGCCAAACACTGTCTTCCTATTCTCTTTTCATGCATTGTCGTCTCCCCGCCATCACCCTCTCGATCCTCGCCAGCGCTAACATGCTTTGTGGCCAGGATGCCCCAGTTCCAGCCGCCCCAGTTCCACCTACTCTGACACCAGCAGCGCCCGCAGCCTCTGCCGCCCAGCCTGCGGCACCCGCCGCTAGCGCTGATAGTGCCGCTCCTGCTGCACCGCCGGAGGGTGCGCGTCCTCCAGGGACTCCTGGTGCTGGACCCGACGGAGGTGGCCCCCCAGGCGGAAGCCGTGGTGGTTTTGGCACCCGGCGTGGTTTTGGCGGTGAAGGCGGTGCTCCAGGAGCCATTCCAGGAGAGGGCGAAACCTTCACCATCGCTGGCGATCAAGTCATGATGCAGTTCGCCACCAACCCGGTGGCCGACATCCTCGCCATCTACGAAAAACTCACGGGCCTCACACTGATCAAAGACTCCAACATCTTTGACGGTGCCATGATCAGCCTCATCACCCCCAAACCCGTGGCCAAGGACGAAGCGATCAAACTCATTGAAGCTTCACTCCTCACCAACGGCTACGCCATTGTCATCGAGCCTAGCGGCAAAAGTGCGAAGATCCTCCCCGCACGCAATCAAAGCGCCAATGCCGTGCAGTTCTCCCATGGCGTGGCCTTTTACACCAGTGCTCGGGACATCCCGAACAACGAGAGCATCGTCTCCTACTTCATGAAGCTGGACAACCTCTCGCCCGAAGACGCCGCTACTATGCTCTCGGGCCATGTTGGACTTGGTGCTTACGGGCGCATCACCGCCGTGACCAGCCCTCCAGGCCTCCTCATCACCGAGAGCGCCACCGTCGTCAAACAGCTCATCAGCATCAAGGAAGCGGTCGATATTGGAGACACGGGCTCATCACTGGTCACCAAATTCATTCCAGTCGTGTATGCCGACGCCGGCACCATCGCCCAGATCATCCAGGCCACGCTGGCCGCTCAGGCGCAGGAAAAAGAGTCCAAAGGCGTGAATACCATTCGGGGCAGCGCCGCCAGTGATGGTAAGGAAAGCAAAAGCGACAGCAAGGACAGTCAGCGCTCGCAAACGGTCATGCTAAATGGCCAGCCGCAAAATGCCCAGTCTCCCCAGCCCAGCGCCCAAGTGGTCGCAGACACCCGCCTCAATCAAATTCTCGTCGTCTCATCGCCTGCCGACTTCGCCTACGTTGCGAGTTTGATCGCCGAATTTGACAGACCGCTCAATGTCGCGGAGCCCTTCGAGCGCAAACTCAAGTTTGCTGCGGCCCTCGACGTCCTTAGTGCCGTCGTCGATCTCCTGCAGGATCCCAACACCGGCACCACCCAGCTCCCCGGCGGCGGCACTATCCAGCAGCAACGTCAGCAAACCCTCGCCAGCAATAGCAGCCAACTCCTCGGTGGCCGCACCACTACCGGTAGCCGTGGTGGCACCGTTGGTAGCACTGGCGCGGCCACAGCCGGCGGCGACACCGGGACTGCCACCTCCGGCATCGGCTCCCGTGCAGATGTCATCTCCGGCCCCACCGAAAACAACGCCCCTGTTTCGGTCCTCGTCGGCAAGACCCGCATCGTTGCCGATCCCATGTCCAACTCCATCCTCGTCATGGGCCGCAAAGAGGACATCGACAAAACCAACGGGCTCCTCGACAAGCTCGACCGCAAGCCCGCCCAGGTCTATCTCGCCACCGTCATTGGTCAGTTCACTCTCTCCGATGGCATCACCTCAGGCATTGATTACCTCTCCGGCCTTAGCAAACCAGGTGATGGGACCAACTTCAGTGCCAGTAGTTTCACCAACCGCACCGATGTCCTCAATGGGAACGCGGCCACTCGGGCCGTCAGAGATTTGCGCGATAACGTCATCACGGCTCCTTTCGGGCCAGCCGCCGGTCTGAACCTCTTTGGCGCAGTTGGCGACAGCCTAGAAGTCTTCGTCACCGCCCTGCAAACCAACAACAACTTCAAAGTTCTCTCACGGCCTTCCATTTTCGCCCTCAACAATAAAAAAGCCGTCATCACCTCAGGCCGGCAGATTCCCGTGCCTTCGCAACAGACAGTGTTTGCCGGAAATCAAGGCGGTAACCAGGGCAACGTCACCACCACCATTGAATATCGCGATGTCGTGCTGAAGCTTGAGGTGGTTCCGCTCATCAACGCCGATGGAGAAATCACCCTGACCATTTCTCAAATCAACGACACCGTCGTCGGCACCCAGTTGGTGGAACCCAACCTCGTGCCCATCATCGGCACCGAACAGCTTGTCACCACCGTCACCATCCCCGACCGCAACACCATTGTGCTCGGTGGCCTTATCTCCGAGGAAAACACCATCGACAAGCAAGGCATCCCAGTGCTCGGCAAAATTCCCGGCCTCGGCAAACTTTTCCGCACTGACACCAAAAACACTACCCGCAAGGAACTCATCGTTTTCATCCAGCCGCAGGTCGTCACTGACGACTTCAGTCTGCGCCAGTCCTCCCTCAAGGAAGATTTCCGCAGTAACATCGGGGCCGAGGCCGCCCAGCGCTTCCCTCAGGAACCACAGCCCCCCACCGCCGCACCCATGACGCTCGAGAAGAAGAAAAACTTCTTCCAGCGCATGTTCAGCCGCGATCCGCAGCCGCAGTGAGGTGATTGAGGCCAAACCGTCAACGGTCAAGGTGGTCGCGCACGTGCTTGGACGTTCTACACCCATCTCTTGACCACTTGACCACTTGATCGTTGACTGTGCTCCTTGCACGCCACGCTTAAAACCCTCCAACTCACCGAGCCTTTCCGCATCGCCCACGGCACCTCTGCCACTCGGCAGGTGCTGCGCATTAGTGAAGGTGCTCACACCACCGAGGCACCCTTCGTTCCGTATTATGGCGAAGATCCCGCGCAGACACTCGCCGTATTGAATCAAGCGGTACTGCCAGAGCAGCTTCCGCGCACCGCACGGCTCGCCCTCAATCTCCTGCGCCACGACCTCATCGGCCACGCCAACGGCCACAACCTAGCTGCTTATGCTCAGGCCAAATTGGGACCGTCAAGCCACCCCGCACCGCCCGGCTGCCGCTCCTTTTCCATCCCTGACGACCTTGATGCCTTTGCGAAAAAAGTCACCGCCTTCTCGCAGCAGTTTTCCGTTCTGAAGCTCAAGCTCGGCTCCGGTGATCTCGGCCTCGACATCGCCACCGTCTCCGTCGCCCGTCACGCCGCGCCAGATGCCAAACTGCTGCTTGATGTGAATGGCGGCTGGGACATGGCCGAGGCCCCGCTCATGATCGAAAAGCTCGCGGAATACAGCCCCAGCCTTATCGAACAGCCCATCCATCATCGTCTCGGGGTCGATGCTTGGGAGGAGCTCCGTTCGCTCCTGCCCGGCAATGCGCTGCCCGTTTTCGCCGATGAAAGCGCTCAAACCGTC
>JBDNIB010000406.1:0-2568 GCA_041688535.1 Prosthecobacter sp. | reverse complement strand
CGCTTTGCCTGTAGCAGCAGCTCAATCGCCTCCGTCTCCGCCGCGATTGCCGGCGCTCCCGTGTCCGGTTGGTCCAGAATACCCGCCGCCTCCATCATCACGCCCATCACCGCGTCCAGCAGCTTCAATTCTTTGCCAAACTTCTCATTCCCCTGTGGCAGCCGCAGGATGTCGTCGAACGCGCCGCGTGTGTTTGCCTGGATGCCAAACTGCTTCGAGGCCAAGTTCGCCGACTTCTGGCCATAATCCCCGGTCTTCAGCGCCGCCTTCGCGCTCTCCAGTTCACGCGTCTCATCGCGCAGCTTCATCTCATCGCGCAGCGACTTCATCACTTTAAGAACGATCTCCGGCGGCAGGCTGTCACTGCTGCAACTGCTGCACGATTTGCACTCGCTCGCCGGCACCATCTCCTCCGCCCAGCGGTCCAGTGTGTCCGCCCAAAACTCCGCGCCCGCCATGCTGCTGCCGCTCAGGTTGTAGGCCGCCTGCTCGCCATGGAAGGCCAGCATCTTCACCACCTGCGTCTCCTTCATCTGACCGATGATGTTTTTGAAGTGCATGTCCGGCTTGCGCGCGAAATACGCCTCCAGATCGCTCTGAATCACCCGCACCGCCTCGCTCTGCTGTTTCTCGTGCTCCGCAATCATCGCCGCGTCCTTCACCGGCTTTTTCTCCAGGCCAAAGGCGCTCAGCGTCTTCGTGTTCAAATCCTTTGCCGCTACCAACTGCTGCCGTGAGGCCGCTTTGAACCGCTTCACAAATGTGCTGGCCTCTAGACTCGCCAAAATCGCCGCTAGCTCGTCTGAAACCCGTGCAAACTCCGCCAGCAGCAGTTGCTGTTCATCAATCGCATTGTCCATCTTCTGCTGCGCCGGCGTTTGGGCTTCCTGCGGCTTCTCCTCGTCCTTTTTACCGCCGGGAGCTGCCGCCATTTGCGTCGTCGGCAGTTTCAGCGTGCTCGGCTTCGGTGGCGAAGGCTTCGCATTCGGATCAGCCGGCTGTTCCTCTGCCTTGCTCATCGAACCTTCCCTGTCCGCAATGCTTGGCATGTTCTCCTTCTGCTGTTCTTCCGCGAACGCCTTCCCGCCCGCCGCTCCCTTTGGCAAATCTGGCCCGTTCGCGATCTGCGGCGCACTCGGCTTGCCCTGCTGCGGTGAAGCGGGCACTCCAGCCTGCTCTGCTACCTTTTTCGACTGCGCATTGGCACTCTGCCCTGCGCCCTGCGCCCCTGCCTGCGCATTCGAGCTCTGCTTCAGCAAATCCGCCACGCTGGGCATCCGCTTCGCCGCGATGTCCTGCAGCGACTTCAACATCGTCGCCCACGACTCCAGCCGGGCCGCATCAAACTCATCATTCCGCGTCGCCTGCTCCACCAAGCTGCGCCCACTTTGATTCAAACTGCCCAGCCGCGCGGCGTTCGCATTCTCCGCGCTCGCCTGCTGCGCGATCTTCCGCCGGTTCTCGGGCCGGTCCAGCTCCGCCGGGTTCAGCCCACGCAGTTCCTTGTTCGTTGCATGCAGTTGCTGTTCGCGTTCGTAGCTCTCGCGTGCGGCTTCGAGCCATTTGCCGAACTGCTCTGTCAGCCACAGCGCATGATCCGTCTTGTTCAGCACATGCAGCACGAACGCCGATGAATACGCCCGTTTGCGGTTCGGCAGATAATCTTCAGCCCACGCTCGGATCTCGAGCGTCTGCGGTTCCACGCCATCACGACTCGCGCAAAACGTCGCCTTCGACGCCAGCGTCTTCTTTTCCGGTTCACCTGCCGCCGCGATCTTGTCGCCCTTCGTCTTGTCATCGTTCACGCTGCGCCATTCGAGGCCCGTGCGCTGAATGCCGAAGTCGTCCTGCACATCGACATCGAACACGACCACTTCCGAATCGAGCACCACCTGCTCCTGCGTTTCGCGTCGTGCCGCCAGACGCGGCGCTTCGTCTTCAATCGCATTGATCTTCAAAATCAGCGGCTCACGCGGCGTCAAGCCATCACGATCCTTCCACATCACTCGTTTCTCCGCATCGGCGGCGATCTCACGAAACGGCGTCGTCACTTTCGCACCTGAAACCTTCTCCGCCTCGCCATCCACCTCCGCCGAAGCGAGTTCACGCGACGCCGTGGCCTCCAGCGATGCCTTGGCACCCTTTAACACGCTCACCGAACCACCACGCACCTCGATTACCGGCTCCGTCGTGTATTTCAAATACTTCGGCAACCGTGTGCGCACTGCCAACGCCGTCAATTCCGGCCGCGTGCGTGGTAGCACATTCACCGTCTTGCGCACATCGCCGAGTGACAACGACAGCGCCGCATCCTCCTTCTGCGGCGGAAACGCCAGCAGATACGTGCCGTCCTTCAAACCGCTCATCACCACCGGCTGATCACTGATCCGCGCCGTCGCCGTCGCAGGCGACCAGCGCGTGTCCTGCTCAAGCTGCACCTTCAAATCAAATGGCTCCGCATACGGCACCACCAGCCGGTTCGGCAGCGCCTCAATCTTCGCGAAGGTGTAACGCTCCACCTCGCGCCACGGCGTCGCCCAGCGTGCCAGCGCATTCCACGCCGCATCT
>JBDNIB010000405.1:0-2854 GCA_041688535.1 Prosthecobacter sp. | reverse complement strand
CGGGCCACCGCCAACATCCATAGCCTCCCCGCCAAGGGCCAAGCCCACCTCGCCTAACTCCGCAAATCGCCAAATGACTTTTTGCGGTGGCGTCTGTTAGGCGTTTGGCGGCGGCACCACGCGAGTGGGTGGCAGTGTGCATGAAGGGTGGTTTCACCACAGCGGCGGAGTTCGACGAAAATCCTCAACCAATCCTAGGCGAAGACAACCTGGTGATTCACGTGGCGACGGGGTAAGCCGGAGCGAGTTCTGCAAGTAGCGCATGAACTGCGCTGCTTCCTCTGCCAGAAAGGCGTGGGCGTGCTCTGCCGTGGCATTTACCAGCGAGCGAGCGACTGGCCGGATAACCGGATGATCCTGCAAGCGTGGGGATTTTCACCCAAATAGGCATGAGGCACCACCATGCATTCCATTGAAGGATCGCCCATCTCCCCGTCGTTCCAGACGGCCCATGAAGCGCCTGAGCATCCTCCTTTCGTCATTCTGCATTCTACATTCGGCATTTTCGGCTGATAAGCCGAACATCCTCTGGCTCACCAGCGAGGACCATGGCCCGCACATGGGCTGCTACGGTGACACGTTCGCCGACACGCCGGTGGTCGATGCGCTGGCGGCGAAGGGCATGCTGTTCAAGCACTGCTGGTCGAATGCCCCCGTTTGTGCTGCGGCACGCACCACGATCATCGCCGGTATGTATTCGCCCTCAACGGGTGGCGAGCACATGCGCAGCATGGTGCCGATGCCGAAGGACACGAAGATGTACCCGCAGTTCCTGCGTGAGGCTGGTTACTACTGCACGAACAACAGCAAAGAGGACTACAACCTCGAAAAACCTGCGGGTGTGTGGGATGAATCCTCCGGCAAGGCGACGTGGCAGAACCGCCAAGACGGCCAGCCCTTCTTCGCCATCTTCAACGAGACCTGCAGCCACGAGAGCCAGCTCCGCAAACGCCCGCATGTGGCCATTCATGATCCCGCCAAGGTGCGCGTGCCTGCCTACCACCCCGACACGCCGGAAGTGCGGCAGGATTGGGCGCAGTTTTACGACACCGTGACGAAGGCCGATGAATCGGCCGGCAAACGCCTCAAAGAACTCGCCGCCGCCGGTCTCGCCGAAGACACGATCGTGTTTTATTACGCCGACCATGGCAGCGGCATGTCCCGCAACAAACGCTGGCCCTCCGACTCCGGTCTGCATGTGCCGATGGTGGTTTATTTCCCCGAGAAATGGAAACATCTCGCGCCGAAGGAATACGCCGCTGGCGTGAAGTCCGACCGCCTCGTCAGCTTCGTCGATCTCGCGCCCACGCTGCTCAGCCTCATCGGCGTGCAGCCACCGGAATGGATGCAAGGCCACGCCTTCGCTGGAACATTCCAAACCGAGCCGCAGCCCTTCGTTTATGGCTTCCGTGGCCGCATGGACGAGCGCTACGACTGCGTGCGCAGTGTGACCGATGGCCGCTACTCCTACCTGCGCAATTACATGCCGCATCTCTCCCAGGGGCAGCATGTGAGCTACCAGTTTGAAACGCCCAGCACCGCCGTCTGGCGGAAGCTCTATGACGAAGGCAAACTCACACCTGAGCAGTCCCTCTTCTGGAAAGAACCGAAGGCCGCCGAAGAACTCTACGACCTGGAAAGCGATCCTGATGAAGTCCACAACCTCGCCGCCATGCCCGAGCACGCCGAAACGCTCGCCAAGATGCGAGCGGCACAGGAAAACCTGGCGCTAAAAATTCGCGACGCCGGTCTGATCAGCGAAGGCGAGATGCATCAGCGCTCCGAAGGCACCACACCCTACGACATGGCGCATGACGACAACCTCTATCCGCTCGCGCGCATCCTGAAGGCTGCTGGCGAAGCGACGTCGATGAAGTCCAATGCGCTCGCCGATCTCAAGGCCGGTTTCGCCGACAAGGACAGCGCCCTCCGCTACTGGTCCGCCATGGGCATCCTCATGCGCGGCAGCGATGGCGTGAACGCCGCGCATGATGAAATCACCCAGGCCGCCAAGGACAGCTCCACCTATGTGCAAGTCGCCGCCAACTGGGCGCTCGCCAAATACGGCAGCGCCGCGGACCTCACCACCGCGCTGCCCGTGCTCGTGGGTCTGGCCAACTGGAGCCAGCACGACGTCTTCACCTCCATGAGCGCTCTGAATGCCCTCGGCGATCTCGGTCACAAAGCGAAGCCCGTCGCTGATCAGATCAAGGCCTTGCCCGCGAAGGGCGCATCGCCCGACGGCCGCTTCTCCGGCTATGTGGGCCGTCTGCTCGCCGATTTGAATGGCGGAAAGCCCACCTTTGATCCCGCCCCCGGAGTCTCCCCGGAAGAGCCCGCGAAGAAAAAGAAAAAGGGGAAGAAGTGAGGATGCATCGCCGAGTACTTTCAACGCCTTTGCCATTCGTGGCCGTTTGATCAAGCGGCAGGTTCGAGCGTCGGGCTGCGACGCCACCTGATGTCTGGGCCTTATTTGGCTCCGTCCCCGTCTTGAAAGACGGGGCAACGCCACGAATGTCGCTCTGCGACACGGAATAGGAAAGATCCATCATCGGCATGGGGGTATATAGAGCCTGTCCCAAAGGCTGGCGTTTTCAATCGGGGCGTTTTCCGCGAACTTGCGGAGATTTTCGAGCGGCATGATGGCCTTCTCTTGGCTGCTTGACGACCTCTTCGCGGCTCTTTGATGTTCGCAGCGGTCTTTTTTCGCTTGTTCTCTCCTCTCGCGGGCATGGCTCCGCCTCTTGGTTTGCTTCTTTCCTCCAGCTGCTGATCTTTTGCAGATGCTCAGGCGGCTGCTCTCGGCTCAGCCTTTCTCTCTTTGCTCCACTGTGCCTTTTCCGGCTTGGTTTTG
>JBDNIB010000404.1:0-2783 GCA_041688535.1 Prosthecobacter sp. | reverse complement strand
CTACTGACGAAAAAATCGACTACCTCTCGCCCTGGACGCTGGAGGAGTGGATCTGCCGCAAGGACATCGTGAACAACGAGCACCTCATGATGGTGCGGGCGAACATGGAGCCGGGGCGCAGCCACCCGTTTCATTCGCACCCGACCCGCGAGGAGCTGATCTACGTCATTTCTGGCAAGGCCGAGCAGTGGGTGGGCACGCAGAAGAAGATCCTCGGCCCAGGAGACACGGCCTTCGTGCCGATGGGTGAGATTCACGGCACCTGGAACGTGGGCGAGGAAAAACTCGTCTTCCTGGCGATCCTGTCACCCGCGCAGGCGGATGAGCCGGGGCTGGTGGACCACAGCAAGGAAGAGCCGTGGAAGTCGCTGCGGAAGTAGGCTTGTTGTTCCGCAACCGGACTACTTCTCCCGCAGTTCCTTGCGCAGATCCGTCATACCATCGCGCAGGGCGAAGAGTTCGGCGCGGAAGTCGTTCAGCAGTTCCAGGCGGTCCTGCCACTCGGGCGCGGCCATCAGCTCGTTGAGCGCGGCGAGGGCTTCGTTGGCCCAGTTCAGGCAACGGCGCAGGATGGCGAGGATATAGCCCGGGTTGTTCGAGCCACCGAAGCCGCGTATGCCGAGCGCACCGGCCAGCTTGCCGCTGATGTTCATGCAGTTGCGGATGAAGCGGTTCAGTGGCGTGTCGCCATCGCTGGTTTCAGCGTTTTCGGCGCGCTCTTCGTTGATCTCGGTCAGCAGGCGCAGCACCAGAGCATGGGAGCGCTGGTGCAGCGGATGGGCCTCGGGGCTGTCTTCGTCAATGATGAGGTTGTCGAGGTCATCGGCATCGGTATCCACCGGGGCAGGCTGCGTTTTCCAGGCTTCACCGTCCGCGGCTTCCTTCTCATCGTCATCAGCCGCTGCGTCACCGGTGCCGAGCATGTGGTCCCAGCCCATGACGAAGGCCAGGCGGTCGTCGTCGAGGGCGTCCTCGCCAAATTTTTCCAGCGCCTCCATGTGGGCATCGGAGAGTCGGTCGGACTGTTTGAGGGAATCCTCCCAGGAGTCCTCGTGGTCGTCGAATGCCGCGTCCGTCTTGGGTTCCGGGCGTTGAATGATGTCGGCCAGCCAGGTGCGCATGGTTTGCAGGTTCGCCATTTGCTGCGCCTGCTCCTCGGCGGCGTCCATTTCCCAGACCCAGGCAGAGATGCTGAGCTCAAAGTCCGCGCTTTCGATGACCACGCGGCCATTCGTCGCGGAGAACCACTCGACGTAGAGCGAATTGCGCCACTCGGTGGGTACCTCCTGGATGTTGCCGTCTTCATAGGCGGCGATCCATTCGTCCTCCGGCACGGTGAAGACCTTCACCTTGCGCGAGGCGGTGATGTCGCCCGCATGGCCGGTTTGTTTCTGCGCGAGCGTGGCGGTGAGCGGCTGGGCCACGGGCGTGGGATTGGTAAAAGTGATCCGGCAGCCAGCGGCGTCGCGCCAGGCATTGCCGCGCAGGTCCAGGGTGATCGGTTCGGCGTGGCCGACGAGCCAGAACTTCCCGCGCACGTTGCCACGGCTGGTGTTGTCGATTTCACCACGGATGATCGCTTGGTCGAGACGCAGGGCCATGCGCGCATGAGAGCGTCTGCCGGGCGCTGCTGTCAAGCGAGCAGACATGACCTGTTCCACGGCTTGACTCGCCCCGCTGCCTCGCTTGAGAGTGTCCGCCCGTCTCATGGAACTGATCTCGATCGTCGAAGCGCTGCTTTTTGCCACCCAGGAACCCCTGGGCGTGCCGCAGATGTGTGCCGCCGTCAAAGACACGGCCAGGGACATCGTGGAGACAGCGCCCGAAGGCACCGTGGTGCCGGAATGGGTGCCCCCACTGGCGACAACGACCGAGGAGCAGGTGCGCGCGATCCTGGTTGACCTGATCGCCCGCTATGAGTCTGAAAAGCATGCCTTCACCATCGTCGAGCGCACGAATGGCTGGCGCATCTGCGCGCGTGGCGAGTATGCCGAGTGGTGCCGTGCGCTGTATCCTGGCAAAAAAGTGCAGCGCCTCAGCCAGCCGGCGCTCGAAACCCTCGCCATCGTCGCCTACCGCCAGCCGATCACCAAGGCCGGTGTGGAAGCGGTGCGCGGCGTGTCCGTGGATGCGATGATGCAGCAGCTCACCGACCGCGGTCTTATTAAAATCGAAGGCCGTGCCGACCTGCCTGGCCGTCCGCTGCTGTATGGCACGACTGAGGCCTTCCTCGATCATTTCGGTGTTCGCAGTCTCGATGACATGCCGAACGCCTCCGAACTGCGCCGCGTGAAGCTGCCGACCCCGGAAGATGCGCCGACCGCCGCTGCGCAGCCGCAGGAGGAGCAGCTTTCTCTGGCTCCGATCGCTCGACGGGAGGCAGCCGTCGAGGCTGCGCCTACCGCCGACGCCGTTGAAGCCTGAACCCCGTTATTCTGCGGCCATGTCACTCGAAGAAGTCCGCAACCAGATCGACAGCATCGATCAGCAGCTTTTGCGCCTGCTGAACGAGCGCGCCGAGCTGGTGCATGCCGTCGGCGAGATCAAGCGCAAGGACGATCTCGACATCTACGTCCCCGGCCGCGAGGACAAGCTGCTGCGCAAGCTGGCGGAGATCACTCGCGCGCAAAACGGCCGCCTCACCGAGCGTGCCATTCGCGCGATCTATCGCGAGATCATGAGCGCCGCGCTCGCCTTGGAGGACAGCCTCAAAATCGCCTATCTCGGCCCCGCTGGCTCGTGGACGCATCAGGCGGCGGTGAACAAGTTCGGCCACTGCGTCG
>JBDNIB010000403.1:0-1641 GCA_041688535.1 Prosthecobacter sp. | reverse complement strand
CGCGGCATCATCCTCAGCGAGAAGCTCAGCCGCGACTCCATCGACTACCGCATGATGCTGGAAGGCTACAAGTTCGCGCTGCCAGACTCCATCCTGCCGCACCGTATGCCCATCGGCACGGAGGAAACCATCAAGACGATGAAGCGTTCGCGCTTTGTGGACTTCTACGAGACCTACTACACGCCGAAACGCGCCACCATCGTCGCCGTCGGTGATTTCAAAGATGTACCCGCGCTCAAAGCGGAGATCGCAAAGCAATTCGCTAATGCCAAACCTCGTCGTGAAGACGCCAAAGATCCTGATCTCGGCAAAGTTCCCTCCGGCTACGGCATCATCGCCAAGCTGCACACGGAAATGCAGGCCGAAGCGGTCACGCTTTCCATCGAGACGCCGCGTCCTGCCAAAAACAAAGCCGATAGCGTCGCCAGCCGCCGCGAAAAAACCGTCCGCGATCTCGCCGACATGATGATCAATCAGCGCCTGTCCAAACTCACCAAGGCGGAAGGTGCGCCGATGATCTCTGCTGAGTCCTACAGCTACGAATACCTCGAATTCCTCAATGTGAACGGCATTCAAGGTCAGTGTGACCCGAAAAACTGGCAGGCCACGCTCACCCTGCTCGAAACCGAGCTGCGTCGTGCTGTCGAGCACGGCTTCACCGAAGCCGAATTTGAAGAAGCCAAGGCCACCATTCTCAAAGGGGCCAAACTGCGTGCCGATCAGGCCGACAGCCGCAAATCACGCGATCTCGCCAGCGGCATGGTCACAGTGATCGCCAATAAAAAAGTCTTCACGCATCCTGCCGACGATCTCGTCCGCGTCACCGCCATTCTTGACGGTTTGAAGATCGCGGAAAGCCACGCCGCGCTCGTCGCAGACTGGAAAGGCGATGACGTGCAGCTCTTCGTGGGTGGCAATTTGAAGCTCGAAGGCGATGCCGCGCAGCAGATCATCGCCACGTTCAAGGCCAGCCGCGAAAAACCAGTCGCCGCGCCGGCCATGGAGGAAACCGCAGCCTTCGCCTACACCGACTTCGGCCCAGCAGGCAAAGTCGTCTCACGCACCGAGGCCAAGGATCTCGAAATCACCCAAGCGGTGTTTGAAAACAATGTGCGCTTCAATTTCAAGCACACGCCGTTCGAAAAAGGCACCATCCGCGTGCTGATCAACTTCGGTGGCGGCAAGCTCACCGCGCCTGCCGACAAACCGGGCCTGCTGCCCTTTGCGCAAAGCACTTTCCAGCTCGGCGGCCTGGAAAAACACGGTGTGGACGACATTCGCCGCATCTTCGCCAGCCGCACCGTTGGCAGTGATTTTTCCATCGGTGATGAAGCTTTCCTGCTCTCTGGCAAAACCACCCCGGCCGATCTTGAAGCCCAACTTCAGCTCCTCACCGCCTATTTGACGGCTCCTGGTTATCGCGATGAGGCCGCGCGTCAGTTTGAGAAAAACATTGATCCGCTCTACACGCAGCTCCAGCACACGGCTGAAGGCGTCATGAACAATGACGTGGTCGCGTTCATGCACTCCGGTGACACACGCTGGGGCTTCCCAAGCATGGACGTGCTCAAACAGCGCTCCCTGGCCGAGCTCAAAGCTTGGCTCATGCCTGCGCTCACGCAGGATTATCTCGAAGTCAGT
>JBDNIB010000402.1:0-3661 GCA_041688535.1 Prosthecobacter sp. | reverse complement strand
GACATCGTAACCCACGGCGCGATCATACGCAGCCTTGAGGTTGGCTTGAAGAAACTTGGTATGAATCACCGGCACCGGCGGAATAGAACGGATGTCCGCGTGCTCCAGGTAGTGATCCATGATCAAGAACTGCTGCTTGCTGTCGCTCATACGCTTCATCCACTCGTCGCGCACGGCGAGGTCGCTGCTATAGGGCGCGCGCATCCACTCGGTGCTATGCTGAAGCATGCCGACGGTGACGTTGTCCGGCACCTTGGTGACGTTCGAGGGCGGCAGCGTGGTGCCGCTGTAAGCCATGACAGTGAACTTGCGCTCGGGGTTCTCCGCCATGATGCGCCTGCGGATGTCCATGTTGAAGTCCCACATGTAGTCTGTGAAGTTGCCAAAAATGCCGCGCTCCTCATGCAGCCAGCCCGCCTTCGCGTCCGCCTCATCCATCGCCGACCAACCATCTGGCTGGCCAAGGCAGTCATACTCGATGCCCGGATAAACCTGTCGCGTAAACTTCAACGAGGTCACAAAATCAGCGCGCAGCTTTTCACTCGTGAGCTTGGGTGCTTGATAGTTCGGCTTGCCATTGATGATGCCGAAATACGCCGGATCAGCATCCTTGCCGAAGTAAGTCAGACGCCCGACCGCATGATAGATCGGCAGCACGAATGAGGTGCCCACCATCATCGATTTAAACCAAAGCATCTGGTCCTTGTATTTGCCGCGCTGAGGATCTGGGAAGCGTCGCTGCGGGAACTCCGGCTCCTTCTTGAGCGATTGCGGCTTGATCGAAATCGTCTGCAACTTCGGCACCACGATGCCGAGTTCCGCTACGGGCATATACCATCTCATGCCGAGCTGTTGCAGCAGGTCAAACACCGCATACAGCGTGCCCGTGCCGTCATTGACGTTGAAGCCACACTCCGGGTTGTAGTCCATGTCGCCATAGAAAGTGGGCGTGCGCCACTTGTGCCCCGTGAGCTTCTCCCACGCCTCTGGGCTGAGGCGATGCGCCTTGTCGTAGTGTTTGGCAAAGATGGTCGCGGAGAAATAAATGTCCTTGCCCACGAGCACGACGTGATCGTCCGCCGCAATGACCTTGTAGCCATCGTGCTTCACATCATCGACCGTCACACCGAGCTTCTTCGTCTCTGCACTCTCGCCGACAAAGACGTGGTTCTTCACCTCCGGCGACGGCGTCTCCACGATAGCCAGCTTAGCGCCCGACATTTCCGCAAGCCGCCGCTGCAACTCCTCCGCTGCGGTCTTCGTGCCCTTCGGACAGTCTTTGGCGATGACGATGTCCGCCACAGCTTTGCCATCCGTGACGAGATCAACAGCGTGAGTCGTGGTGATCTGAGCGAGGAGGCTCAGCGTGATCAAATAGAGTGACTTCATGGTTTCGTTGTGGTGTTGAGTTTGGATTTCGCGGAGGCAACCAGATCCGCCGGAGCCTTCTCCGATGCGATAACGGCCTTGTAGCAAGCGAGCGCTTGGTCCTTCGCACCCAGCGTTTCATAGACCTCCGCGAGTCCCATCTGTCCCATGCTCCAGTGCGGCTGCGTCTTGACCTCCTTCAAATGCTCAAACTCAGCAATCGCGGCATCCCGCTTGCCTTGAGCCGCCAGCAACTTCGCCCGCGCGATTACCGCTCTGCATTGCACCGTGAGCCCAGGCTTCAATGAATAGACCTCCGCAAAGGCATCCAAAGCCCGCTGATCCGCCTTGTCCGCATCGCCAAAGAAACTGCCGAGCTTCAGATACGTCTGCCCCTTGTTGTAGTCTGAGATCGTGTGCTGAATCGCAGCGCGAAAGTCCTTCTCCGCATTCCCCGCGTCACGAGTCCTGGCAAATGCTGTGCCTCGACAAAACAGCGCATCAAACGCCAGCACATCCGGCCACTGCTCGATGTCCTCATCCTTCGACAGCTTCACAATGTCCGCAAACTTGTTGTCAAACGCGAGCAAGTTCATCCGGCACAGCACCCCGAGATGCCTGTCCTTGATCCGTGTCACCAACGCCTCCACTCCAGTCGCATGTTTCAGACGCGCCTCGCAATATGCCGCATGCACCAGCGCCGCATCCTTTGCCTGCTGCGTGGGACCGGACACTGCGAGCTTGGTGAAAGCATCGTTCGCCTCCGCGATCTTGCCCGTGTCATACAGGCGGAGCGCCGCCTGGTAGTCCTGTGGGAAGTTGCCGGCGAATGCGTGTGCAGCGCCCAGCAGCGCACACATCAGGAGAAGAGGTTTGGAGTTGGTCATGGGGTTCATTGGGTTTGGGACGCGAGGTGGGTTGTGCTAACGGCAGGACCCCGCAGCCATCTTTTTGCCTGTAAATCTTTTTGCCTCAGGCACTGATGATTGGAGGCAAAAAAATGGGGCTGAAAACAGAGGGGTGTAATGGGCTCAGTGATGGATGTTAGTTCGATGTCGCATTTCTTTCTCGCTCCTCGCCCATTTGTTCAATGAGCCGATCAAGCAAGGGGCCCAATGAGGCAGGTGAGTGTGGCTGAGCAGAGAGATGGCATCACGTTGCGGACAAGACATACAACCCGATCCCACCGAATGTCACAAACTTCCCATGTCCATTAAAGTAAAAGCCTTTACGCGCAGGCTAAACCTGTCCGATGAAATCCGAGCGACACTTTTTCAAAGAACTCCGCTTTCGCCAGCCTTGCGCGCTGGGAAGCGGGGGCATGGTGCAAAAGCGAACAAAGTTCATTGGATTCATGGTGCGCGGCGTGGTGCGGGGGAGCAACTAGGGGGACATTGTGCTTTCATTGCGGAAGCACGTGCTTGAGCGTGATGTTCGGCCTCACTTCACCCTCTCCACATCCACCTCGACATAGACTGAGTTGATACGCGACAGAGCGCCGGGAAGTGGGGTGCATTTCATTCGCGAAATCATACCCACTCCAACGCCCCAGGGAATCCGCATCATTTCGGGACGGCGGCTGAGCTTTGGACTGCTTCACTGTGTTGGCTGAACGCCTCGTGATTTACTCCGGGCCCGCCTGATTTGTTCGATTTTATACCCTGCTCTCGGTTTCCGAGCCGCAGCAACGAACTCCATCAAGGTTCGGCGTGTTGCCGTACTTCATGCGGCGTGAGTTCCGCATTGCCCACGCGGTCGGTGGCCTTTGCGAGGTAGCGACCATCGGCAGGGGCATTGAGCATGAGGGTCCAGTCCGCCACGCCAGCTTGCTGGGCGGTGATCTTCGCGGGGTGGCCATTGACCGTAATGGTCGCGATCTCGCCGTTGTCATGCGAGATGCCACTCACGATGCGCTTGGCACCTTTGCTGACGATGCTGGTGATCAAGGTCGCGGGCGGTGCGTCATCGACGGGCTGCAACAATTCTGGAAACGCGATGAATGTCACTTCGGCGGCGCGCGCTTCAGGGCCAGTCCAGTCGGTAATGCTGCGATAGGCTGCGTCGTTGCTGATTTGCGGGAGCTTCATGCTCGCCACTCGCGTCATTGCGCCGGGCGCGGTTTTGTCATGAAAGTAATAGCTCACTGGACGCTCGAGTTTATTCGTGCGTGGACCGCCACCGAAGTCCACGACGTTGCGAGTGCTGTTCGTGATCGTGATGTCGCGAAAGTGTCCGACCACATCAGGCTTGGGTGCGATGCCGGTGAGTTGAATGAGCGGGTCACGTTCGAGGT
>JBDNIB010000401.1:0-8840 GCA_041688535.1 Prosthecobacter sp. | reverse complement strand
GGTGATCGGGGTGGTGATGCCCTCCTCAAAACTGCCGGCACCCGAGACGCTGCCGCCTTCCACCGGTGATGCTGCCACGCTGAGGCTGAACTGGCGCGGCTGGATGACCAGTGTGCCGGTAGTACCGCCCTGGTAATTGGGATCGGTGATGGTGGCGACGACCGCGTAGCTGCCAACGGCGTTGGGGGCAGTGCTGCTGCCCGCGTAGGTCACCGCCACGGCGAGCCCTGCGGGCGTGGTGGTGTGGCTGACGGGTTTGGGACTGCCGTCATAGGTCTGGGTGAGCGAACCAAGCGTGACCGTGGCAGGAGCGGGATTCACCGTGACGCTGGCGATGCCGGAAAGGGGGCTGCTGGTGGCGGTGACGACGGCAGGGCCGACCGCAGTAGTGGCGGTGAACAGGCCTGCACTGTTGATGCTCCCGCCTGCACTGACGGTCCAGCCAAAGGAGGGTGGCTGGCTGCTCATGGGATCGCCAAACTGATCAAGCAATGCGGCGCTGAATACCTGCTGACCACTGACGCTGACACTGGCGACGGCCGGGGTGACGCTGATGTCTGATGCGGTCTGCAGCACGCGCACATTGACACTGCTGCTGCTGGCCAGACCCTGGGCATCGCGCACGGTGACGGTGAGCAGATAGTCCCCGGTCGCCTCAAACAGGGCCGTGGTATTTTTGGAGGCGTTGGTGGCATTGACGGTGAAGGAAGGTGCCACGCTGCCGCTGTGCGAACCGCTCCATGTATAGGTGAGGGCGGATTCGCCGCCGTCATCGCTGGCGGCCACGCTGAGGCCGATGCCCTGTCCCCGCACGATCTGAAATACGGTGCTGTCGGCATCCGTGACGGTTTCCGCGGAGGTGGAGGTGGCGGCGGTGGTGAGGACAGGTGCTTGATTGCTCTGATTCCCGCCACCGATGAGCGAGATGCTATCGACATACCAGCCGACACTGGCGGTGCTGCTATTGGTGGCGATACGCCACCGTGCGCGAAGGCTGTGACCGGCGTATTTGGCAGTGTCGGTGAGATTGATGACGGTCTGGATGAAGCCGCTACTGTTGCCGGACCACGCCTGCTGTCCAGCAAACTCATTCCGGCTGGAGGGCGGGCCGCTGCTACTTATGGTGGCATTGTAGCCGTTGCTGGCAAAGGACGCGCCCGATCCGCTGGCAATGACATCAAACCACGTTCCGCCGTCGAGCGAGAACTCGAGCTTCCCGGCATCGCGGGTGCTTTGCAAATTGTAGCTGTGCCAGAAAATGAACTGCATGCTTGTGCCGTTTCCAGGAATGGCGACGGCGGGGCTGGTGAGACTACAAGTGGTCTTTGAGGAAGGGCCAGGAGCGAAATAACAGGACGTGGGGCTGTGGCTCTGCGCGGTGGTGAGTGCCCAGGCATTGGTGCCGGTCGTGGCCGCTGAGGTCCAACCGCTGAGAGCACCGTCGAAGCTCTCGCTCCACAATGCGCCGACCAGCGTGAAGGCATCGGCGAGGGTGAAGGTGGCACTGTCGGGATTTGTCACGGTTACGCTCCACAAGCCCGCCGCCGCACCGGCGAGACTGAACTGACTGCGCAGGCTGGTGGCGCTGTTGAAGGTGACGCTGGTAGCGCTGATGTCGGGTTGGCCGCTGCGGGTGAGCTTGACGGTCGCGCCGGTTTTAAAGCTGGTGCCGGTCAGGTCCATCGTGACCGCGCCGGGCAGCGCGCTGGATGGTGTGATGCTGGTGATGGCCAGCGGCGGCGGCGGCGGCTCCTCATTGGCCGAGCCGGGGATGAGCAGCGAGTAGTTCTGCTGATTGTTGGCCAAGGTGCCGCTGTAGGTGATGACGCAGCGGTAAACGCCGCGGGCGGGCGGGCTGGCCACGAAGACCTGCTCCACATTGTCCACATTGTTCACGCCGGTGCTGGCGGGCAGTGCCATGGATGCCTGCGTCCAAGTACCGACGAAGGGCATCACATACGGCAGGTATTCGCTGCCAGCGGGACCGGTGATTTTTAACTGCAAATTGTTCACTAGGCGGGCAGTGCGCAGATCATTCGTCGTCGTGGCGGTGCCCGCCGGATCGGTCCAGCACAGCGTGGCACGGATGGGCGAGACACCGTCCCACACGAAATCCTGGTTCACCGTGGTGGTCGTATTCGTGATCAGCCCCTCGTTCATACGCACCTTGAGCGGATTCGCGGCATGATCACGGATGAGGTTCACGGCCGCGACGCCACTGATGAGGCCCCAGCCGTACTTGTAATCCGGGCCGGTGTTACCCCGATCATCCGCCGTCTGGATGAGCAGTCCCTTCAGCGTGCTGGAGCGCATCGCGCCGCCAGGAAACACGCGGCCGTATTCTTCCATGAGCAGCGTCGCCGTGCCGCTGGCGTTCGGTGTGGACATGCTAGTGCCGCTATAGGTGCCGTAGGAGGCATCGCTCCCGTTGAGTGACGAATACACACCATCGCCATTGGCCACGATGTCGGGCTTGATGCGCCCGTCATCGGTCGGCCCCCAGGAGGAAAACGAACTGATGTTGGCGGAGGAGGGGCTGCGCACCCCGCCGCTTACGGCATCCGTCGTGGAACCCACGGTGATGACGTTTTTCCCCAGGGCATCAAAGCTGACCGTCTCGAACCCGCCGCGATACGCCCCATCCCCCGCCGGATGCGAGCTGCTGCTGTAGCTGACCACCGTGCTGCTGCCAGGAGCCAAAGCCACCGCATCGCCATTGGATGGATTGTCCGTGGTCTCGTTGCCCGCGCTGCGGAACATGAGGAAATACGGTGCGCTGTAGGCCAGCGAGTCGCTGTCACGCGAGTAGGTGTTGTAGCGGCCGAAATCGTACTCGTAACTGGTCGTGACGGTGCCGTCGCCATACCATTCCCAGAGACGCGCGGGGCTGCCGGTGCCACCCACATAGTTCCACCCGCTCACATAACCGTAGCTGTGGTTCGAGAGATACAGCCTGCCCACCTCACCCGGCGCAGCGGCCGCGCGTGCGGTCATCTCCGACTTGTCACTGTTCCAGTCATAGCTGTCCACGATGGCCGCCGGCGCCATGCCACGCGCGCTGGTGACAACACCCGCCGCCGCGATGGTGCCAGCGACATGGGTGGCGTGGTCGATGGCCGCCGAGCCGTCCTTCACCACCACGCGCGATCCGCTGGCGAACTCCTGATGCGTGGCGCGTGCGCTGCCCCCGTCCCACAGGCCCACGGTCATACCCGAACCGCTGAGTGAGTAGGGCGCATTGCGCAGCAAGTTCGCCCCGGTGGAAATGGCCGCGTTTGCGTTGTGCGTGGTAAAATAAACCGGCCTGCCATTCTCAAAACCCGCCAGTTCCTGCACCGTTCCATCCGGCCGGGTGACACGGAGCGGCAGCCCCAGCTTCTGCGCCTGCTCCACCGCTGCGATGCGCTTCTTGCGCTCGATTTCCCGCATCCGCGCCACCGCGCGCTCGCGATTCCCCGGCACGCTCAGATCGCCGATCTCCTCCAAAACATCCGCAAGCGTCTGTTCCGCCACCGGTGCCGAATTCGCCGCAGTCGGCGTGGCCGTTGGGTCACCCAGAACAGCGGTTTCCGGGGCCTGCGTCGCGGGAACCGCAACATCATCCGCTTGCGCCACACGCCCGGCATCACCACTCCCGGCACGGCCCTGCCCCCACCATAGGCCCACTCCCACGATGAGAATCGTGGCCAGTCCGGCGAAAATCTGCCAAGGGGTGAACTGCCTCATGTGCAAGCGAGAGCTGGTCAAAGAGGGCAAAATAGCGACCCGCCGAACCCTTTACAAGACATTGCTCCTGTTCATCGCGTTGAAAATGAATACCAAACGACAAAGCGGAACACTTCGATTCTGCCTATCCTTGGTATTCCTTTCCGACCCGGATGCGCCGTGAACGAATTCACGGCGTGGTCATGGGACAAAGCAAGCCGGCTATTTCTGGGCGTCTGCCGCTGGCTTTGCCGGTTCCGCCGGTTTCTCACCGGTGACAGGATTGGCATCAGGGGCGGGAGCGGGTTTGATCTCGGGCTTGGGTGCCTGTGGCAGAGGTGAAGTCGGCTGCGGCAGGGTAGGAGCGGCAGCAGGGGGATTGAGGAGACCGGGAATCATCGATTTCACGTCCGGGAGACCGGAAGCAGAAGGTGCGGCGGCAGGGGCTTGTGTTTCTGGCGCGGCGATGACTTCAGCACGCTTTTTGAGGAGGCTGCTGACGGTGTATTCACTGACTTCAAAGACCCAGCCCGCGAGCTTTTTCTCGGTGGCGAGTTTCTCCTGCAGTTTTTTTTGTTCCTCAGCGAAGACCTCGTCGTTGTTCTTTTTGTCCTCCGCCTTCTCATCCTTCACCGCAGCGCGAGCCTTGGGAAGATCGGCGCTGACCGCGACGGTGAGGTAGTACTTGTCCGCACCATCGGTGGTCTGCTTCGTGGCCTGGACGTTGTAGGTGAAGCCGTCAAAGGTGACGAGTTTCACCTTCACGGCGTCCTTCATGAGAGCGGCGGCCTTGTCCTTGCCCAGCACATCGTTGAAGGTGGAACCGGAAAGCAGAGTGGAGAGAGAAACCTTGGCGGTGTCGATGCGCTCGCCGGCCTTCTCGCCTTCCAAAGCGAAATCGACACTCTCCGCGTCGGCGCGGGCGGCTTTCCAGGAGTCCTCCGGCTTGGCGGCGATGACTTCGACGGACTTGATCTTCGGTACGTCCAAAAACGCCTTCTCCAGCCAGGAATCAGGCTTGGTGTCGAGATCAGCAAAGGTGTTGCCGACGGTCCAGATGATTTCACCATCTTCGGGGATGCGCACGAGACGCTCATTGCTGCCGCCGAAGGGTGAGGCATTGGGATTGCCGGAACTGGTCACGTTGCTGCCGAGCACCAGGGACTTCTTGATGTTGCCCTTGCCGTCCAGTAGCTCAACGAGCGTGCCCACGCCATAGGCGTTGGGCTCGCCGGGAGGCTGCACGCCGATCTTGCTCCAAGCGTCTTTGCCGGTGCGCTGACCACGGGTGACTTTCTGTTCCTTGAGCGCCAGCAGGGCGGTGCTGATCTTGGCGAAGCTGGCCTCGTAGCCGCCGCGTTCGGCCACGGTCCAGGTGGTGCCGTTGAGGGCGACGTTGACTTCCTGCTTGTCATCTTTGATGCGAATCTTCTGCACGCTGTTGACGTCCAGGCCAGGGAGCAGCAGTTCACGCGCTGGAACGCCTCGGCTGAGGCGTGATTTGCGGTCCTGCTTTAGATAAAGAGCGGCTCCGACGAGTGCGGCGAGCACGACGAACAGAATGAGGATCTTCTTCATGGTGAAATTGAGTAAAGTTTAAAAAGGAGATGAAGTGAATCAGACGGCAGCGGTGGCGGCACGACGGCGGATGGCGAGCAGGATGCCCACGCAACTGACCAGCAGCGGCACGGCGAGGAAGTTCAACCACTTGAGCATGGTCTTGGTGTACTCGATTTCCTTGTTCTGGTCTTTTTTGATCTCGCGCACCTTGCGGGAAAGATCGACATCATTCTGCATGAGCGCCTCCAGATCCTTCTGCTGCTGGGGATCAACGATAAAGCCTTTGCCCTTGGCGTCACGCTTCAAACGCAGTGCACCCATTTTTTCAGCGGCCTTCTGGCGCTCGGCTTCCAGCGTCATGAGCTGCGGGCGGTAGCGGCTTTCCACCTTCTCACGCATTTCCTTGAGGGTGCTGAAGGGACGCACGGCAGATTTGCGGTTGCGCACCTGGAGCAGATCACCACCGCCAGCGAGCACTTCCACGGCATTGAGGATCAAGGGTAGGTTGCCAGTGCGGGAGACGAGCATGCCAGTCATGGGGTCCTGCTGCACACAGAAGGCGTCATAGAGCATGTCCACATCGGAGAACAGGATGACAATGCCTTCGCTGTTGGCGGATTCCTTGAGTGAGCCGTCGTCTTTCTTCGGTTCTTCCTTGTTCGTAGCGACTGGTGCGGGCGCGGCGGCGGCGGGAGTGGCGACTGCTGCGGCAACGGGAGCGGAACCGGCAGGAGCGGCCACCGGTGCGGTGGTGACGGAAACGGGCGGAGTAGTTACTGAGACCGGGCCGGATTTTGGCTCGTCCTGGGCACCGCCGGCGTCTGGTTTACCAGCGGCTGCGGTGGGCTTACCACCAGGGAAAGCGGTTTTGAATTTGCCGGTGAGGCGGACTCCGAGGATCTGCTTGCGACCACTGGAATGGAAGGAGGTCAATCCCTGCGGCGAACGGGCTTTTTCAGCCTCGGTGGTATCGATCATCTCAGACTCCTCCGAGCTGGAGGCGAGGATGTCGGCATCAATGCCATCCCGTTTGTCGATGCTGAACGAGCCAGCGGTGACCAAGGTGAGTGAGTTGAGGCCGGAGGTGATGCGGTCCTCGCCATTGAGCGCACCGGCGGGCAATTGCAGCGCGGTGGGATTGTTGCGGCCCTGCAGCATGCCACGGTAGTTCATGTCAGCCACGATCATGTCGTTTTTATAGCCGATGCCCCAGGCCTTGAAGAGGTTCTTCAAATCAGAGCTGGTGTTGATCGTGGTCTGCTGGCCGGTCATCGGGTTCTGCTGACCGCTGAATGCTTGGGCGACAACGCTGTTCGGGTCCACGAGGGCGATCACCTTACCACCGCCGAGCAGGAACTGGTCGATGGCGTATTCCGCGCTCTCCACGATTTCCGCAGGATGCAGGACGAGGAGGACCTTGATGTTGGAGTCGATCTTGTCGGTGCCCATCGGCACTTCGACGACCTCATAGTCGGCACGGAGCTGCTGGACGACGACCCAAGGCTCCTGGCCGCGCTGTTTCTGGAAGGGATACATGGGCGATCCCATGACCGGAATGGAACTCATGACGCCAATGACGTTGCGGGAGGGCTTGCTGACCTTGGAGATGGCACGGGCGATGTCATACTCAATGGCGGAGCCTTCATTCGGTGCCGGCGGATTGAGGAAGGGAATGACCTCCTTCAGGTCATTGCACTGAATGGCGAGACCGAGGTAGATCTTGTCACCTTCCTGGTTCACGGGGCCCATGTCCTGGATTTCATCTTCGCGCGCCTTGTCCTCTTCCTCGGTATTCGGATTGGGATGGATGGTTTCGAGGACGATCTTGTCACCAGAGGCTTTCACCAGCTCCAGCAAGAGATCTTCCACCGCACGGACATGCGGTTTGAGGACGTTCGGCATCACGCGGTCATCCGTGGTGTAATAAAACCGGATGGTGACCGGCTCGTCCTCATTGAGACGGCTGAGGATGTTCTTGGTACCCTGAGAGAGGGTGTAGAGCTTGTCCTCGGTGAGGTCGATGCGGAAGTTGCCGACGCTGAGTCCTCCGACGAGGAAGTTCAGGACGACGATGATGGCGATCACCAACAGGGCGGTGACGCCGGTGGTGGCTTGTTTGCTGTTCAGATTCACGCTCATGGTGTCAAAGCAGGTGGTTGAAGTTTGGTTTGAGGCCAGGATCAGGCGCGTTTGGCACGCAGCGCCAGATTGGTGATGATGAGGGTCACGGCGATGACGGAGAGGAAGTAGAGCACGTCACGAAAGACGAAGATGCCCTTGGTCAGCTCAAAGAAGTGGTCCATGAAACTGAAGTAGCTGATGAAGCGCACGAAGCCCTCCGCCCAGTCCGGCGTGGAGCTGACGATGGTGTGCGTGACGCCGGGGTCGCCGATGAGAGCGATCACGATGCAGAAGGCCACACTGACAATGAAGCAGACCACCTGGCTGCGCGTGATGGCGCTGATGGCGGAGGTCAGCGCGAGGCAGGCCAGCGCGTAAAGGTAGCTGGCGATGTAGCCGCTGATGATCGGTCCCATGTCGGGATTACCGAGGTAGCAGACGGTCCACACGATGGGGAACGTGAGGGTGAGTCCAATGAGCCAGACAGAGGAGGCGGCGAAGAATTTGCCCAAAATCGCCTGCCAGGGAGACACCGGCATGGTCAGTAGGAGTTCGATGGTGCCGAGGCGATGCTCCTCCGACCACAAACGCATGCCGACGGCTGGCGCGAGCACGGTGTAGATCCACGGATGCCAGACGAAGAAACGCTCCGTCAGCGAAACATCCTCACTGTCGAGTATGCGTGAGAAGAAGAAGGGGAAGCCCATCGCTGCCAGCAGGAAGATGACGACGATGACGTACAGGACGGGCGAATTGAAGTAGGCCAAGAACTCCCGTTTGAAGACGGCCTTGGTGTTCTGAAAGTTGCGATTGCTCATGTTGAATCGAATTGGGGTTGGGAAAATGAAGCGGTTTAGGCGGCTTTCTTCTGCGTGGTTTCGGAGCGCGTGATGCTGCGGAAGACCTCGTCGAGCGAGTTGGCACCAGGGACGAGTTTCTTGAGGCTTTCCGGCGTGCCGTCGGCCACGACCTTACCGCGATCAATGATGATGGCGCGGGAGCAGGCGGCCTCGACTTCTTCCAGGATGTGGGTGGAGAAGATGATCGCCTTGTTTTCGCCCATGCGCTTGATCATGCTGCGCACTTCATGCTTCTGATTCGGGTCGAGACCGTCGGTCGGCTCATCGAGGATGAGCACATCGGGATCGTGAATGATGCTCTGCGCGAAGCAGGTGCGATGGCGGTAGCCTTTGGACAGCGTGTCCACACTCTGATTGCGCACAGAATCGAGGAAACACATGTCCAGCACACGATCGACGGCCTTGGAGCGGTCGGACCCGTGCAGGCCGCGCAGTTCAGCACAAAACGACAGGAAGCTGGCCACGGTCATGTCGGAATACAGCGGTGCATTTTCTGGCAGGTAGCCCAGGCGTTGCTTGGCCAGTTCAGGCTCCTCCAGCATGTCAATGCCGCAGAGCTTCACGCTGCCGGCAGTGGGACGGAAATAACCGGTG
>JBDNIB010000400.1:0-2620 GCA_041688535.1 Prosthecobacter sp. | reverse complement strand
GTCGCTGACGAAGATCTCGGGATTGCCGATGAAGCTCATCACAGCGGCGAGATGCGTGCCGTCCGGCGAGAACGCAGAGCCAAAGCTGCTGCCGGGCGTGTCCGTCACACCGCGCTCCCAGCCGACATTCAGATCCAGCAGACGGATGATGGGAAATCCATTCCGGTAGCTGGTGAACGCCACCATGGAGGAGTCCGGGGAGAGCGAGGGGGCCACCGCGCCGTGCTTGTCATGCGTGACCTGATGCACATCCGTGCCTTCCGCATCACAGACATAGATCTGGCGGCGGCCGGAGCGATCACTGACGAAGACGATGCGGCTGATGGCTAGGCCCGGCCTGCCGGTGATGGTGTAGATCACATCATCGGTCAGCGCCTTGAGGTTCTCATCCAGCCCCGGCGCGGCGTAGCTACGTTGAAACAGGTTTTTGCCCTTGGCATCACTCAGCTTGCCGGTGACACGCCCGCCACTGGAGGAACCCGCCACGGTGAAGTCCACCTTCTCATCCGCGCCCGCGACAAAGAACTCGCGTGAGGCCAGCAGTTCCTGCCGCAGTGCCTTTTGCGCGCTTTCCCCGGTGCCGCCAGTGAACGGTCCGATGCGGATGCGTGGCATTGTTTTCTTCGGCTCCTCAGTGCTCGGCTTGCCCTCCAGGCCGACCCAGCCGCGCAGACGGTCCAGCACACCCGCCTCCGCGCCAGTGTGGGCGGCGAGGAGCATGATGAGCAGCAGCGGGCGGGTGTTCATGGGACGGGGGTCAGGGCAGCAGCAGGAAGTTTAGCTCCAGATCATAACTGTCTTTGGCAAAATTAGAAGGCAGTGTCGCGGCGATTTTTTTCACTTGGGCGGCGGCTTCCAGAATGGACTGGTCCAGCGCATGCGACCCGGAGAACTTGTTCATCTGCGCCTTCAGCACCGTGCCGTCTTTGCCGATGGAGATGTTCAGCCGCGCCTCACGCTGGGCGGCGGGCACGGCGTCGATCGGCGGGGCGGTCCAGCCGGCCAGAAACGCGGCGTTCACCGCCTCGTCCACGGCATCCATGTTCGCCTCCTCCACCACCACGGTGCTTGCGGCACTGCCGGAGGGGCGGGGGGATGGGCGCAGGGCGTTCAGGCGGGCGATGTCCAGCAGCGTGGGGCTGGACATCGGCGGTGCCGGGGTGCTGAAAGGCGAGTCACCACCGCGCTTTTCCGGCGCGCGGCGCAGGGTGATGCTGCGGTTGGCGGCGGGCTTCGTGGCCGGAATGGCGGGGGCAAACAACGGCGTGCCGCTCTCATTGGGCACCGGCTCCATCTGTGGCTGCGGCGGGGCGGAGACCAGCGTGGCCTTTTGCACCGCTGGCTCCTGCCGCGGCTTGGTTGCGGCGGCGGGTGGCGTTGACAGGGGGGCACCAGTCAGCGCGGACACGGGCTGGGCTGCGGCAGGCAGAGTGTTGCTAAAATCACCGGGGCTGAGCCAGGTCAGGCGTGGGTTGACGCTGGCGGAGCGGTGCTCATGCCACCACCACCACAGGCCGAAGGCTGCCATCGCATGCAGCGACACGGTGACGAACAACGCCGCCGAGATCGGCTCCAGCGTGTTAGGGCGGCGGCGGTTCATCGTGGCTCAGGGTTCCTCGGCATGTGTCGTCACGGCGGTCTTGGTCACGCCCGCCGCTTCGAGCAGTTGCATCGTTTCAACGAGCTGCTGCACCGGCAGATCACGGTGCATGCGCACCTCGATTCCCAGACCGGGACGGCTCGCCGCGAGTTGTTTCAGCGCGGCTGGCAGGTCCGTCCGCGCCAGCATCGCTCCATTCAAAGTGACCGACAGATCCCGGTGCGTCACTAGTGTCAGCGACTCCGCAGGCGCGGCCACGGCAGCGGCGGCCGGTATGGTGGGCGCAGGCGTCACTTTCCCCGCCTTCAGCAGCGGCGCGGCCAGCAGGAACACAAACAGCAGCACCAGCTCCAGGTCCATCAGCGGTGTGACGCTGATCTCGGTGATGAGCCGGAGCTGGCGCTGGTTCGAATGGCGTTTCATGCGCGGGCGTGGCGGCATGCATGGTGGTGGGCAGCGGCGTGGCGTTGGCTCCCGTGAAGGCGGGCATCGACGGACTGCCAAAGCCGCTCATGCTTGGCAGCGCCTCATTGCTGAAACGATGATCCACATAGGTGCGGTCAAAGCCCGCGCTCAGCTCGCTCGCGAAGTTGTCCAGCCGCACCACCATCCCGCGGATGCGGTTCACCAGCGAGTTGTAGCAGACCATGCTTGGGATCGCCACCAGCAGGCCCAGCACCGTCGTCACCAGCGCCGTCGTGATGCCTGGTGCCAGGGCCGCGTTGAAATCCGCCGCGCCCGCGCCCGACAGCAGGCCAAAGGTGTCCAGCATCCCCCACACCGTGCCCAGCAGGCCCAGAAAGGGCGCACCACTCAGTGCGGTAGCCACCCAGCTCATGCGTGCCTCCAGCCGCAGCGCGGCCCCCGCCACACTGCGCTCCATCGCCGTCTGCACCGCGTTCATTTGGGACGGCGTGATGCGGCCCGCCCCTTGCAGACGCGTGCTCAGTGTTTCGCCCGGCTCATCCTCGCCCAGCAGATACCACGCCATCTCGCGGCAGGCGGCATGGTAGATGTGGT
>JBDNIB010000399.1:0-4532 GCA_041688535.1 Prosthecobacter sp. | reverse complement strand
TCGACCACATTTACCAAGATCCGCATGTGGATGGAGCGCGCATGATCCTGCACTACGGAGATCTGGCGGACGCGGTGCAGATGGTGAAACTTCTTTATGAACTCAAGCCCGATGAGATCTATAATCTGGGCGCTCAGTCGCATGTGAAAGTGTCCTTCGACAGTCCCGAATACACCGGCGATGTCGATGGTCTGGGAGCACTGCGCATCCTGGAATCGATTCGTGAGGCAGGCTTAGTGAAAAACACGCGTTTTTATCAGGCATCGTCTTCCGAAATGTTCGGCAAGGTGCAGGAGGTGCCACAAACGGAAACGACCCCCTTCTGGCCACGCTCCCCCTATGGTTGCGCCAAGGTCTATGCCTACTGGCTGACGGTGAATTACCGCGAGAGCTACGGTCTGCATGCGAGCAACGGCATCCTCTTCAACCACGAAAGCCCGCGGCGCGGTGAAACCTTCGTCACGCGCAAGATCACCCGTGCGGCCACACGCATCAAACTCGGCCTGCAGGAGAAGCTTTACCTCGGCAATCTCGACGCCAAACGCGACTGGGGCTTCGCCGGCGAATATGTGGAAATGATGTGGCTCATGCTGCAGCAGGAAAATCCAGACGACTATGTTGTGGCAACAAACGAAATGCACAGCGTACGAGAGTTCTGTCAAGAGACCTTTGCCCTACTCGGTCTGGACTGGGAGAAATACGTCGTGCATGACTCGCGCTACGAGCGCCCTGCGGAAGTGGAGTTGCTCATCGGCAACCCCGAAAAGGCCCGCAAGCAGCTCGGCTGGGTTCCCAAAGTGCTGTTCAAAGATCTCGTCAAGATCATGGTCGATGCCGACCTCACGCTGGCCGAACACGAAGCCCGGCTGAAGAACCTCTGATCCGCAATGAAGCTGTACATTTCCGGTCGCACAGGCATGGTGGGAAGCGCCCTAGTACGGCGTTTTCAGCGCATGCCCGGCGTCACGCTTATCACACGCACGCGGCAGGAACTCAATCTTGCCGATCAGGCGGCGGTGCATGCGTTTTACGCCGATGAAAAGCCAGATGCCGTAATCGTGGCAGCGGGCAAGGTCGGCGGCATTCACGCCAACAATACCTACCCTGCCGAATTCCTTTACGAGAACCTAGCCATCGCGACCAACTGCATCCACGGCGCGTGGAAATCCGGAGTGAAGCGGCTGCTGTTTCTCGGCAGCTCCTGCATCTACCCCAAACTCGCACCGCAACCGATGCAGGAGTCCAGCCTGCTTTCCTCCGCGCTCGAGCCGACCAACGAAGCCTACGCCATCGCCAAGATCGCCGGACTGAAAATGGCCGAATACTACCGCAAGCAGTACGGCGTCGTTTACCACTCGGCCATGCCGACGAACCTCTACGGCCCAGGCGACAACTACCACGCGCAGAATTCGCATGTGATGCCCGCGCTGATACGGCGCTTCCACGAGGCCAAACTCGCCGGCCTTGTCGAAGTCCCCGCCTGGGGCACCGGCAGCCCGCGCCGCGAATTCATGCACGCCGACGATCTTGCCGACGCCTGCGCCTTCCTTCTGCAACTCAACAACCCACCCGACCTCGTGAACGTAGGCTGCGGCAATGACGTGACCATACGCGAACTCGTAGAAATGGTCGCACGAGCGGTCGGGTATGAAGGCAAAATCGTCTGGGATGAGTCCAAGCCAGACGGCACCCCGCGCAAGCTGCTGGACGTGTCCAAACTCAGCGCTCTCGGCTGGACGCCCAAAATCGGCCTGATGGGAGGACTGGAGCAGACCTATCAAAGCTTCCTCGAAGAAATGCGCTCCGAAACCATTCGCAACGCATGAGTCCTGCAAGCCCTCTTCAACCGATGAATCCCTCTGATCGCATCTTCCTTGCAGGCCATCGCGGCATGGTGGGCAGCGCCATCCTGCGCCACTTGAACAGCAGCGGATTCTTCGAAGTGCTGACCCAATCAAGGCAGGAGCTTGATCTCCTGAATCAGACGGATGTTTTCCGCTACCTCCAGGAGAGTCAACCACACACAGTGATCCTCGCCGCAGCGCGGGTGGGTGGGATTGAGGCCAACCGGGCGGAGCCAGCACAATTCCTATACGAAAACCTAGCGATTCAAAACAACATCATTCACGGCAGCATGCTGGCTGGAGTGCAGCGCTTGGTGTTTCTCGGCAGCTCATGCATCTACCCGCGTGACTGCCCGCAACCGATGCGCGAGGGGCACCTGCTATCCGGACCGCTGGAGCCGACCAATGAAGGCTACGCGCTCGCGAAAATCGCCGGGCTGCGTATGGTGCAGTATTACCACCAGCAGTATGGCCTACAGGGACTTTGCCCGATGCCGTGCAATCTATATGGAGATGGGGACAGTTTCGATCCGCAGCGCTCCCATGTGCTCTCAGCGCTAGTTCGGCGTTTTGTCGATGCCGCTGAAACAGGCGCAGACAGGGTCGTTCTGTGGGGCACCGGCTCAGCCAGACGCGAATTTTTGCATGTGCATGATCTCGCCCGCGCCGTCCTGCTTATAATGCAAAAAATGGATTCGCCCGAAATCATCAATGTTGGCTCTGGGGAAGATTTGAGCATCCGTGAATTGGCTGAGAAAGTAGCCGCCGCCGCTGGCTTTTCCGGCATACTCGAGTGGGACAGCAGCAAGGCCGACGGCATGCCCCGTAAGTGCCTCGAAGTAAGCAAGATCAAGGCCTTGGGCTTTGTGCCAGAAATTTCACTCGACGAAGGCATTCGTCGCACGATCAATGAATACCGCCATCTGCGGCACTCACGAGCAACAGCCTAATTCCATGCGTAACATTCCCAATATCGACAAACTTGCTGGCGTTCTCGAAATTTTTCTAGAGAACCATAGCCGCACCAATCAGGCCAAAGTCAGTCGTTACTGGTATCCGCTCAGCATCGCCACCTATGACGTCCAGGAAATTCTCCAGGCACTTGACTCTCTGTGCAGCTTTCGCACGACGATGTGGGAGAAGACGCTGGAGTTTGAGCGACGTTATTCGATCTACCAAGGCTGCACCGATTCCATCATGGTCAACAGCGGCTCCTCCGCCGACCTGCTGGCCTGTCACCTGCTGACGAATCCCACCGCCCCCATTCTCAAGCCAGGTGATGAGATTCTCGTTCCCGTCGTCACTTGGCCGACGCAGATCTGGTCAGCCATGATGGCAGGATTGAAGGTCCGGCTGGTGGACGTCTGTCCCGACACCTTGAATGTGGATCTGGCAGACTTGGAGCGCGCCATCACACCGGCCACCAAGGCCATTTTCCTGGTTCATCTCATGGGTAATCCCTGTGACATGGATGCCATTGGAGCACTCGCTAAGAAACACGATCTCGTGATTATCGAGGATTGTTGCGAAGCCCTCGGAGCCGAGTTTCGCGGCATCAAAGTCGGAAACTTTGGAGTGGTCGGCACCTTCAGTTTCTTTTTTGCGCATCACCTCGTCACGATGGAGGGCGGCATGGTCGTCTGCCAGCAGCCGCAGCATGCCCGCGATCTCAAAATCATGCGAGCTCACGGCTGGGTGCGTAATGTGGAAGGTTCCGCAGAAACCGAGGAACTCGCCGCTCGCGGCATCGACTCGCGCTACGCATTTTTCAACTGGGGCTTCAACCTGCGCCCCACGGATGTGCAGGCGGGTTTTGGGCTCTGCCAATTGGAAAAAATCGAAGCCTTCAATCAGCAGCGTAACCGCCTCGCGGTACATTTTTTCTCCTTCATCGACTCTGGCCCCTGGCTGAACCGTCCGGCGGTCCATTCGCAGGCTTCTCCATGCTGGTTCGCCCTGCCATTGATGGTTCACAAAGACGCCCCATTCACCCGCGAGGATATCACTCGTCATCTCGAGCAGGCCGGAGTCGAAACACGACCCGTCGTAGCGGGAAACATTGCTCGCCACCCAGTTTCCGAAGTCTTCCCCGCATTCAAAGAGCGCGAATTTCCAGGCGCAGATGAAATTCACACCCGTGGCTTCTACATAGGCCTTTCGCCTCTATACGACATGGTAGCCATCGACCGGCTAATTGCGGTCTTCACCAACTTCCTCACGCCCCACACGCCCCCTTGAATACGATCATTGTGAGACTGGCTGGAGGCATGGGGAATCAAATGTTCCAATATGCCGCAGCAATGCATTTAGCCCTATTGAACGACGCAGCACTCGTCTTGGATACCTCTGCGTTCCTGACGTACAAGGTACATCGCTTCAGTCTCCAACACTTTGCCACCCAAGCTCCAATAGCGCGCCCCTGGGAAGTCCGCACCCTGAAACAACCCAGCGCCCTAAGGAGCTGGCTATCCAGGCTCACGGACTGGCATGCACCCACCATACGTGCCGCATCCGCCTCCATTCAATTCGTCGTGGAAAACAGCTTTGAATTTGATTCCCGACTCCTCCAGCAGCGTGGGAGTATGCACCTTGAGGGTTATTGGCAGAGTCCACGCTACTTCGAATCAATCTCCGATCAAATTCGCCGTGACTTTCAGATCGCAACTCCGCCAACTCCCGAAAACGAAC
>JBDNIB010000398.1:0-4581 GCA_041688535.1 Prosthecobacter sp. | reverse complement strand
ATCTCACCGCCGGCACCGCCGGGGCGGTGTCCTATTACGTCACTGACCTGTTCGGGGACAAGGCCAGCCTGCCTGCGCAGCTCAGCGTGGCCCTGGTCGTGGCCATCTTCGTCTTCTTCGGCCTCATGACTGCTCGCAGCGCCGCCTATGCCCGTGCGCAGCAAGGACTGCCCAAAGAGGACGCCTAATTTCCGTCATTCGTCATTCGTCATTCCGCATTCTCCATTCGACCTTTCTTCTCTCCATGACCACCGCCGGCCTCCTCGTCATGCTGCTCTCCGTGGGCATCGTCGTCTCCCTCTTCTCCTGGTGCATCTGGAAGGTGTTCACCACGCCGAACGAGGCGGAGAAAGTCCACGGTTTGGAAATCAAGCCGCCGGACATCGACGCGGACAAATAATTGGGATGGAATGGGCCTCCGGCCTGTCAGCGGCTTGAGGCGTCCCGCCTTGCTGGTGCGCGGAAAGTCAAAAGCCGTTTCCTGCCCGGGCGCAATGAGAGTCTTGGCCAATCACGCCTTGTTCAGCGCCTCGGTCACGGCTGCGACGATCTTCTGCGCGGCGTCGGTCAAATCGCTGGCGCTGGTAATAGCCAAGCCGCTGGCAGCCAGGGTGGCCTTGCCGGCCTCGACGTTGTTGCCTTCGAGGCGGACGACGAGCGGGATGCTGAGGGAGACTTCCTGCGCGGCGGCGATGATGCCGTTCGCGATGATATCGCAATCCATGATGCCGCCGAAGATGTTCACCAGGATGCCCTTCACGTTGGGATCACCGAGAATGATTTTGAAGGCCGCCGTGACCTGCTCCTTGGTGGCACCGCCGCCGACATCGAGGAAGTTGGCGGGTTCGCCACCGTGGAGTTTGATGATGTCCATGGTGGACATGGCGAGGCCCGCACCATTGACGAGGCAGGCGATGTTGCCATCAAGGCCGATGTAGTTGAGGCCGAACTCGCTGGCAGCGACTTCGCGCGGGTCTTCCTCAGTCGTGTCACGCATGGCGGTCACGTCCTTTTGGCGATAAAGCGCGTTGTCGTCAAAGTTGAATTTGGCGTCGAGGGCTACGACCTGATTGTCGGTGGTGATGGCGAGCGGATTGATCTCCACCAGCGAGCAGTCGGCCTTTGAGTAGAGATTCCACAGCGCGGTGAAGAGCTTCACGGCCTGGTTCATCAGCGGGCCGCGCAAACCGAGGGAGGCGGCGATCTTGCGGCACTGGTAGGCCTGCAAACCGAGGGTGGGATGCACGAACTCCTTGCTGATCTTTTCCGGCGTCTTTTCGGCGACCTCTTCGATGTTCATGCCGCCTTCGGTGCTGGCGATGATGGCGTGGCTGCTGGTGCCGCGATCAAAGAGGATGGCGAAGTAGTATTCCTTGGTGATATCGACGGCCTTGGCGATGAGCACCTTGCTCACGAGCTTGCCTGCTGGGCCGGTTTGATGCGTGACGAGGGTCTGGCCGAGCATTTTGCCTGCGATGTCCTGCGCTTCTTCTGGTGTGTTCACCAGATGCACGCCGCCTTTGAAGCCGTTCTTGAAGGTGCCTTTGCCCCGACCACCGGCATGCACCTGCGCTTTGACCACGAGGCCACCAGCGCCGATCTCACGCGCCGCGGCGCCTGCTTCCTCCGCCGTGCTGGCAACGATGCCCTTGGGGCTGGCGACGCCGAATTTTTCAAACAGTTGCTTGGCTTGGTACTCGTGGATATTCATGGGAAAGAAATGGGGGAGCGGCGATAGTAGGAGTGAGGCCCGAAGCGTCAAGGCGCATTCCCCCGCAGGGGAAAGAATCGAGTTGCCTCACAAAGAAAGACACCCGGCGGGGGGGGCGAAATGAGGACTCCCAGCCATGCCAATCATGCGGAGCCTGTTCTCATTCGGCTTGGATTCGCGTGATTAAATCAGCAGCACTTGCTCATTGGATGCGTAAGACTTGGCGCATCTCCACCGCAGGCATCCACAGTTGCCTTTCGGCTAGAGCACGGGTTTGATGCAGGTGATGATATTGTCCCCACTCCATCGCAGCCCCGTCTGGCTGCTTCTGGTTCTATTGATTTTGAATGTGGCATGCCTGGCACCTGCGCAGCCCGCCGCGGCACCGGTCCCGTCAGCCGAATCATCCCACTCGGACACACTGCGCGCACTTCTGGCCAGGCAGCAGACGGTGTTGAATGGCATCGAAGAACAGCGGAAAAAGATCAAGGCGGAAACCGTGGAGGCGGCCAAGGAGGCCGCGCAGCAGCAGCTCGAAATCTTGGAGAAGCGGCGGCAGGAAATCACGCGTGATTTGATGACGGTGGCCTCCGGCATCGACCTCCAGGCCTATGACAGCATCACGTCCGCACCTGAACAACTGACCTTGCAGGAAGAGGTGGGGCAGTTTCTCACTCCGTTGCTGAGCGACATGCGCGAGCTCTCGCGCAAACCCCGCGCCATGGAGGCGCTGCAGCGGGAAAAGGAGGCCCAGCGCACGCGGTTGGATCGCGCTGAGACGGCCATGACGGAGATCGACCGCCTGCTAGCGGACATCAAGGCCGCCAAGAAGGACGCGGACACCCAGCTACGCAGCTATTTGACGGACGCCCGCAAGCAATGGCAAGGGCGGCACGATGAGGCCACCAGCCGGTTTCAGGCGGTGCAGCATCAACTGGAAGAGCTGCAAAAGAGCGGCGGCGATTTTTGGAGCCAGCTCGGCCTCCAGCTCAAGCTTTTCGTCTTCACGCGCGGCACCAGCATCGCGCTGGCCATCCTGGCCTTCTTCACCGTGCTGTTCGGGCTGCGCGCCGTGTATTTTTACATCCTGAAGTACCTGCCACTGCGGAAGTACGAGGCGCTGAGCTTTGCCGCACGGCTGCTGGACGTGCTGCATCAGGGCGTCAGTGTCGTGTTGGCGATCATCGCCGCCCTCACGGTGCTGTATGCACGCAGCGACTGGCTGCTCGGTGGCCTGGCGATTCTCGCGCTCGGGGCGCTGCTGTTCGTGGCGAAGTCCGGCCTGACGCGCCACATGGAGCAGGTGCGCACGGTGCTGAATCTGGGTTCGGTGCGGGAAGGGGAGCGGGTGCTCATCGAGGGCGTGCCGTGGCGGGTGGGCAGGATCAATCTCTTCACCCAGCTCACCAATCCCATCATCGGCGGCATCGGCTTGCGCATGTCGTTGGACGAGCTCATGACCATGACCTCGCGGCCCTGCGCCAAGGATGAAAGCTGGTTTCCCTGCTGTCAGGGCGACTGGATCATGCTGGGCGAAAGCGCGCTGGCCCAGGTCATGATCCTGGCACCCGATCATGTGGAACTCCGGCTGAAGGGCGAGCAACGGCGCTGGATGGCCCTGAGCGATTTTATCAAAGCCGAATTCACCACCCTGGGGAATGGTTTTGCGCTGGTCACGACCTTTGGCATCGACTACCGCCATCAGGCGCTCGCCACTCAGGAAATCCCCCAGCTCATGACCGAGGACATCCACGCCGGCATGCTGCGGCATCTGAAGCCGGAGGAGATCCAAGTCGTGCGGGTGGACTTCAAAGAGGCCGGTGCCTCCTCACTGGATTTCCTCGTCATCGGCAGCTTCGCCGGCTCCGTGGCGGGTGATTACTTCTCTCTCGGCCGCCTGCTGCAACGCTATGCCGTGGAGTCCTGCCAGAAGCACGGCTGGAGTATTCCCTTTCCGCAGATGGTCGTGCATCGTGCGGAGGGTGATGTCGCGGCAGTGGCAGGCGGATAAAAAGGCGGTGATCAGCGCCACTCGCCGCCTCCCATCGCTGTTTCTGTGTTGGGTGAGCAACCAGATTGATTGCCGAAAGAAACGAAAAAACCGGAGATCAGAAAGGGGTGGCGAGAGGATGACTCGGAGCGGACGAGGGCGTCCGCGCTCCGTTCATGAAGGACGCGGTGGAGGTAGCAAAACGCGGAGCCGGTTTCCTGGCTCCGCGTCTTGAATGAGTGAGATCGGTTGCAGTGCTTACTTGGCCTGCAAGGGGGCGGTTTCGGCACCGGCGGGCACTTTGTCGGCGGCGACGATCTTCCAGACCGCGCCGGGGGCTTCCTGATAGGGATCGCTCTTGCCGCCGTAACCGGCGGTGCCGTGGCAGAGGTAGAGGGCACCGTCTTCGCCTTCGCCGCCGCCGGTGGGGCGCAGTGGGGTGTCGAGGTCGAGGAGTTCCTGCATCTGCCAGGCACCTGCGCCGTCGCGCTGCATGCCCCAGATCTTGCCGGAACCCCAGTCGGCGACGAAGCAGACGCCATCAAGGCTGGGGTAGTCTTTGCCGCGATAAACGCCGACGCCGATGACGCAGGTGCCCTGATCGACGTGGCTGTATTCGGCGACGGGCAGGGTGCCGATCTGCGCCCAGTTGTCGGGATTCACACTCGTTTCGGTGCCGTCGGCGTTCTTCTTCAAGATCTGCGGAAAGGGATGACTGCCGCACATGGCCTTCCAGCCGTAGTTGATGCCGCCTTTGCAGCCTGCGGGCTCCACATTGATCTCTTCCCAGTGGTTCTGGCCGATGTCATAGACGTAGAACTCGCCGGTCTTGCTGTCGAAGCTCATCGTCCACGGATTGCGAATGCCGTAGCTCCAGATT
>JBDNIB010000397.1:0-7132 GCA_041688535.1 Prosthecobacter sp. | reverse complement strand
GCCGATGTTCATGCGCGCCCGGCATGGCATGGGCTACCTGCCACAGGAAGAGTCTATCTTCCGCCGTCTCACCGTCCGTGAGAACATCATGGCGGTCATGGAGACCCAGCCCTACTCGCGCAAAGAGGGCGAGGAGCAGACTCAGTCGTTGATGGAGAAATTTGGCATCGACCATGTGGCCGACAATCTCGCCATCACTCTTTCCGGCGGTGAGAAGCGCCGCCTCACTATCGCCCGCTCGCTCGTCACCTCGCCGAAGCTGCTCATGCTCGACGAACCCTTCAGCGGCGTCGATCCCATCGCTGTCAGCGAGATTCAGGACATCATCCGCATGCTGCGCCAGGCAGGCCTAGACATTCTCATCACCGACCACAACGTGCGCGAAACCCTCAACATCGTGGACCGTGCCTACCTCATTTTCGAGGGCCAGGTGCGCCGCCACGGGAGCAAAGAATTTCTCGTCAATGACGACGAAGCCCGCCGCCTCTACCTGGGCGAGGGCTTCACCATGTAACATTAACCCCAACCAACGGAGAACCCACCATGCAAAAACACAACGTCAACCTCCCTATCATCGTCACCGCACGTCACATGGACGTCACCGAGGCGATGCGCGACTACTCCCACAAGAAAGTGGAGAGTCTCCATCTCGATTATCCACGGATTATTGAAGCCAAGGTCATTCTGGATGTGCAGAACCACCGCCAGCAGATGGCTGAAATCATTCTCTTCTGCGCCGATCACATCGTCATTGAGGTCAAGTCCACCACCGAGGACATTTACGCCTCCATCGACGAAAGCATCTCCAAGATCGCCCGCCGCATGCGCAAGTACAAAACGCGCCTGCTCAAGAACCACCGCCCGCGCAAGGAGGACAACATCCGCCATCTGGAAGAGCAGGTGTACCACCAGGAAGTGCTGCACACCGAGGACGAGCACATTGAGCCGGCCTACATGCACAAGGAGCCTTACAAAATCCGTCCGCTGTATGCTGATGAAGCCATCATGGACCTGGAAATCAGCGACCGTCCGTTCGTGCTGTTCCACAACCAGAAGACCCACCGCCTAGCCATCCTGTTCCGCCGCAAGGACGGCGACTATGGCCTCATCGAGCCGGAGATCAGCACCGCCAACGACGTCGCGAAGTAACCGCAGTTTCGAGCAACCCAATCACGCGGCGGCCTGACTTTAGGCCGCCGCTTTTTTGTGGCTGATGAGATACTGGCGGCAGTTTTCGTCGCCCATGTACTTCGCCAACAGGCGCGGGTCGGTCTCCGTGAAATCCACCATGATCAGGCCGTCCACGACGGAGGAGAAATCCTTGTCCACGTTGAAGCTCAGCAGCGTCGCGTTCAGCCGCAAATAATGCTTCAACAGCGTGGGGATGCCCTTGCCGTCGGTCTCCAGACTGGAGATCAGCGCGGAGCAGTCGTCCACGTTTTGCAGGTCGGCGCTGATGAACTCGCGCATCATCTTGCGGGTTCGCAGGTAGCGGAACGGATTCCGCGCTTTCACAAAGCTGGCGAGGTGCGGGTGCATGCGGTTGTCCTGCAAAAACTCCACGATCATCCGCCGCGACAGGCTGCTGTAGTCCTTGCTGATACTCACCGGGCCAAACAGCTTCTTGTAGCGCGGATTGCGCGCAATCCAGTGGCCGATGCCTTTCCACAGCAGTGGCAGGGAGCTCATGTTGCGCTGATACGCCTTAATGATGAAGCTGCGGCCCATCTCCACCGCCGCCTCAAGGTTCGCGAGGAAGGGTTTTTCAAACCGGAATAGCGTGTTCGTGTACAGCCCTTTTGGCCCGTACTCTCGCAGAATCACGTCGGCCCTACCGAGACGGTAAGCGCCCGCCACCTGCTCTTTTTCCTCATCCCACAGAATGAGGTGCTCGTAATAGCGGTCGTATTTGTCGAGGTCGATGTCATTGCCCGATCCTTCCCCCACATCGCGGAAGGTGATCTCCCGCAGCCGCCCGATCTCCGGCAACAGAGCGGGGATTTCGTGGGAGTACGCTTGATAAACGGACAGCATGCCCTGGCCGACGAGCCGCCCGCCACGCGCGCGCAGGCGGTCGATCTCCTCGACCATGTGCTCCTGCTGGATTGCGGTCGGTGGCGTGAGGGTGATGTTCTCCCCCTCCACCGTCAGCTTTGAGCCGGTCTCTTTGCCCCGCTGGTGCAGCACGAACGTGCGCACGCGGAGGTAGCGGGTGAGCTGCTCATCATCCTCAAATTTTTTCAGGCGTGAGTACGGAATGGGCTGGCCCACACACATCGGGACCACCGTGTTCGCGCGGTTGCAGAACTCGCGCAGCAGCAGACTGGTGCGCAGGCGCGGATGGATCAGCCCGGCGGCGTGAAACAGCGCACTGTTTGATCCTGGAAAGTACACCGGCAGCACTGTCGCCTGGGTGCGCCGCACCAGCGAGCCGAGATGATTGCTCCACTTCGGCTCGTCCAAGCCGCGTCCTGGCTTGTAGGACGCCACCTCGCCCGCTGGAAAGATGATCAATGCGCCGCCGCCACGCAGCAGGCGGATTGCCTCCTTCATCGGCGCTAGATTGCGTTTCGAGGCCGCTTCACCGCCGAAGGGGTCCACCGGAATCACATGTCCCTCCAGCTCCTTCATCGCCAGCATCAGCGAGTTGGTCATCACTTTCAGATCAGGCCGGAACTGTGCCGCCCAGCGTGCCAGCATGACCGGATCGATCACGCCAAAGGGGTGGTTCGCCACGATGATCAGCGGTCCCTGCTGCGGAAACTCAAACTCCGGTGGCAAAGCCACCTCCTCCTGCAGCTTCAGCGCGTGTGCCACCGAATCAAACCACGCAAACACCTGCGGATGCTGCGGATGGGCGCGGAAGAGCCGCGCGGACTCCTGGTAGAACTCGTTGAAGCCACGCAGGCCCAGCGCATTTTCCACGGTGGGCCCGAGCAGCCGGTAAATCCGGCGCTGAAGGGGGGTTTTGAGATGCTCACTGAGATCGAAGACCATGAGAGTCGTCAGAGGGTTGGGGGGATGTTAACGGGCTGATTCATCCTCACGAATACGTCGCAAGCAAGTAGCTTCCGTGCGGCAATTTTGTCATTTTAACGGTGCCAATCAGCGCAGCGCCTGCTGAATCTGCCGCATCCAGTGCGCCGCACGTTGCGCGAAGCTCAGGTCATCCTTTTGATACAGAACACCTCGCGACACATTCACCAGCAGCGGTGCTTTCCGCCCGCTGCCTTTCAGTGCTGTCAAATCACCACCTTGGGCACCGAGGCCTGGAATTAGCAGCGGCACGTCGGGGATGTGATCCAGCACATCCGGCGCGGCATTCGTCAAACCGACCACCAAACCCGCCTGCGGGTGTCCTTTCGTCATCTCCGCGACGAGTTCATAGACCTGCCGATCTCCCGTCTGTTGCAGTTCGATGTCCTGCGCACCCAGATTCGAGGTCACGCCGAGCAGATACAGCCCCTTGTCCGTGTATTTGAGGAACGGCTCCAGCGTATCTCGGCCCATGTAGGCATTCAGCGTCACCGCATCCACGTTCATCACGTCAAAGCAGGCCTTGGCGTAGTAGCCCTGCGTTTCGCCAATGTCGCCGCGCTTCACATCCAGCACGATTGGGATCTCCTTCGGGATCTCCTGCAAAATCTCCTCCAGCATCTTCACCCCACGCCAGCCCAGCGCCTCGAAGTAGGCCGAGTTCGGCTTGAACGCCGCCGCAAACGGCGCGGTCTGCTCGATCACATCGAGAATCCACCGCTTCGTCGATTCTTCCGCGTTTTCCGCCCGCACATCCAGCCCCACGCAGAGGTTCGATCCGGTCTGGGCGATGCGTTGATTCAGTTTGTCGAGAAAAGTCATGCGCCACTCTCTTCGCACGGCTTTTCGCCCGCGCCAAATCGAAGATTTGACGCTGCCCCGCCGCCCGCCATCCTGCCCGCTTTCCCGATGAGCAAAGAACCCGCCATCAAGCCTCTCGTGGGCATCATCATGGGGTCCAGTTCCGACTGGCCCACGCTCCAAAACGCCGCCCAGGTGCTGCAGGACTTCGGCGTGCCCTTTGAAAAGAAAGTCGTCAGCGCGCACCGCACGCCGCAGCTTCTTTACGATTACGCCACCACCGCCTCCCAGCGCGGACTGAAGTGCATCATCGCCGGTGCCGGCGGTGCGGCGCATCTGCCCGGCATGACCGCCAGCATGACCACCATCCCCGTTCTCGGTGTGCCGGTGCAAAGCCGCGCGCTCAGCGGCGTGGACAGCCTCTACTCCATCGTGCAAATGCCCGGCGGCATCCCCGTCGCCACCTTCGCGATTGGCAACGCGGGCGCGTTGAACGCCGGACTCTTCGCCGTCGCGATGCTCGCCAACGAAAATCCTGATCTCGCCGCCAAACTGAAGACCTTCCGCGAACGGCAGACGCAAAAGGTGCTCGAAAGTCAGCAGGAACTCGAAGTCGAACCGAAGCAATGATGTTTCCGCCCCCTTCGACCATCGGAGTCCTCGGCGGCGGTCAGCTCGGGCGCATGTTTGCGCTGGAGGCGCGCCGCGCCGGTCATCGCATCGCCATCTTCACCGACGAACCGCAGGGCTGCCCTGCCGGACAGTTCGCCGACATCGAGATCAACGCCGCCTACGATGACGCTGCGGCCCTAAACCGCTTTTTGCAGCAGGTCGATGTCGTCACCGCCGAATTCGAAAACATCCCCGCCGCATGCTTGGCCGCCGTCGAGGCAGTCAAACCGCTGCGCCCTGGGGCGAAGGCTCTGTTCACCACGCAGCATCGCGAACGCGAAAAAAACTTCCTGCGCGACCAAGGCATCGCCTGCGCGCCGTTCCGCGTCGTCGATGATCTCGCCGGTCTCGAAGCCGCTGTGACCGAACTCGGTCGCCCCTGCGTCATCAAAACCGCCGCCTTCGGCTACGATGGCAAAGGCCAGTGCAAAGTCACCGCTGAAACAAAGCTCGCCGAAGCATGGAGCGGCTTCGTCGGCCAGCGTGCCGTCGTTGAGCAATGGGTCAGCTTCGTCTGCGAAGTCTCCGTCGTTGGCGCCCGCAGCGTTGATGGCAGCATGGCCACGCACGGCTGCGTCGAGAACCAGCACACGCATCACATTCTTGATGTCACCATCGCTCCCGCCCGCGTGGAACCGCAGATCGTCGCGCAAGCCATCGAGCTGTGGCAAGCCGTCGCCGAAGGCCTCGATTACGTTGGCACCATGGCCGTCGAGTTGTTCGTCACCGCCGATGGCAAAGTCATCGTCAACGAGATCGCCCCGCGTCCGCACAATAGCGGCCACTACACCATCGACGCCTGCCGCACGAACCAGTTCCAGCAGCAGCAGCGTGCCGTCTGCGGCCTCCCGCTCGGCGATGCCTCGCAGCACACGCCCGCCGTCATGATCAACCTCCTCGGCGATGTCTGGCCCGCCCCGCTCATCCATCCCGACTGGTCCCCCGTCCTCAATCATCCCCGCGCCAAACTCCACCTCTACGGTAAACGCGAAGCCCGCTCCCGCCGCAAGATGGGCCACTTCACGGTGCTGGGCGACACGATTGATCAGGCGCTCAAGGATGCGCTCGCGATTCGGAAAGCGCTGGGGATTGGCTGAATCAAGGCAGCGAGTAAAAGCCGCCGGGCTGAATGCTTGGCATGAGGCGCAGCACATCCGGCATCAGCAGCCGCGTTTCAGCCAGTCGATTGGTCTTGGCTCGTAATGCGATGATCGCCAGCCGCAGTCCATTTAAATTCTGTTGATGGTAGATGCCCTTGTCCATCGTGATGAGCACGCCATAAGCGGTGTTGGCACGGCGCAGCAGTTCGCCGTTTTTCACGCCCGCCCAGCCGATCTTGGGAACCGAATCCACTTCATGGCTTGTTAACTCGCGTCCGAGCCGCCAGTCGAGATTTTCATCTAGCAAAATCTTCATCCACCGCCCTCCGCCAGCATGTTTCCAAAGCTGCAACCGCCTGGGCCTTCGTCACACTTGGAAATCCTTCGAGAAAATCATCCAGCGAGTCGCCGGCCTCCAGATGATCAAACAGGCTGCGCACTGAAACTCGCGTGCCGGTGAACACCAATTCGCCGCCTAGTACATCGGGATGACTTTCCCAAGCTTTGGTTTGTTCCTGTGGTTGTGTCTGCATGAACGGACAGTCGTTCTTCGAAGCTCTTTTTCAAGAACATGCTTTTAGTCGCTGGAGTCTCATTCAAAACCATCCCCGCGCCAAACTCCACCTCTACGGCAAACGCGAAGCCCGCTCCCGCCGCAAGATGGACATTTCACCGTGCTGGGTGACACGATTGATCAAGCGCTCAAGGATGCGCTCGCGATTCGGCAGGCGCTGGGGATTGGCTGATGGTTTTGCAAAAATGATGAGGTGGCAAAATAATCACGCGGGGCAGTTGAGGGCGAGATTGGCTGGCGGCTGCATAAATTGACTTGTTTCAATCCCCCGCTTTCACCCAGCGGGAGGTGTGTCCTTCCCGCTATGATTTTGCCACCTCATCATTTTGCAAAAAAATATTCACACCTTTACCCAGCTCTTCGCCTTGCTGCTTTCCAGAATGGCTTCACAAAGTTTGATTTCGTGGTGGCCGTCGGCGGCGGTGGCGAAGAGGGGTTCGGTTTTTTTGCCGCTGGCAATGTGCTCGTAAATGGCGCGGTAGTGCATCTTGTGGCCGTCGCTGAAGCCTTCGGCGTGGCCGGGGGGATAGTCGGTGAAATTGGCGACGTCTTCGAGGAAGCCGGGCGTGCCGCGTTGGAGAATTTGATTCGGTTCATCACGACGACCGAGGGTGATCTCATTTGGCTGCTGCAAGTCCCAGCGCACGCTGCCTTTGGTGCCGTAGATGCCGAAGCTCAGGCTGCATTTCCAACCGGCGGCGACTTGGGAGATGCTCGCGTTCGCATGTACGCCGTCGGCGAAGCCGTGTTTCGCCTTGCCGACCTTCAACAGCACGCTGCCGAAGTCCTCAGTATCGACCTTGTAGTCGAACATCTTTTTCGGATCGATCTTCGCAAAGGTCTGCACCTCGCCTTTTGGGCGCTTGCGGGTCTTGTGAAAGGTCTCGATGTGGGCAAAGACGCTCTCCGCCTTGGAGCCGAGCACGAAACCGACGGCGTCGATCCAATG
>JBDNIB010000396.1:0-3010 GCA_041688535.1 Prosthecobacter sp. | reverse complement strand
GTTACATATCGTCTGTGGCGCGAGCTTGGCTTTGCGCCGGAGAACACACTGCACGACCTGCGCTGGGGTCAAAAATACGGCCAGGACTATGTTTGGGTGCTGCTCATCAGCGGCGCGGCCCCTCCGGCGCATTTCATCGGCGGCTGGAAGGGCGCGAGCAGCGAGCGCCAGCCCGCGATGTACTTTCGCCTCGGCGGTGGCACGATGAAAGGCATCAGCAAGCCTGGTCACATCGTCTGGAGCCGCGTGTTTGTGAAAAATAGCGCACTGCATTGCGACATCGGTGTCGCCGAGGTGGTGAAACTGCCCGAGGCGGAAACGAACCGCCGCTGGCAGGAGACCACGCCGCAGTGGCCGATCATGCACACCGTGCTCAAAGGCGTATCGCGTGACCAGATGATGGCGCGGCATCAGTCCAATCACATTCAGGTCGTCTATTGTCCGAACGAGAAGCAGGCGCACCGTGCCGCCCGCATCAAGGCCGCCGCCATGCGCGAACTCGGCCTGCATGTTTCGTTGTGCGGCGACGTTCGTCTCGTCTAGCATCACTTACCTTGCTCTTATCATGAAGTTTCTTTACCTCAGTCTTTTTGCGGCTCTTTGCGGCCAATCCTTCGCCGCCGAATCCACTCTCGCACCGCTCAAGTACAATAACCCCGGACTCACCGTCGATCTCGGCGTCGGTCTGTGGGCCTGGCCGCTGCCGATGGACTTCGATGGCGACGGCGATCTCGATCTCGTCGTGAACTGCCCGGACAAGCCCTACAACGGCATCTACTTTTTCGAGAACGCCAGCGGCGACACGGCGAAGAACAAGATGCCCGTGTTCAAACCGGCCAAACGCATCAGCAAAGGCGCGCAGAATGTGCAGGTCAGCTACATCGACGGCAAACCCGTCGTGCTTTCGCCGGGCCATGCGCATCCTGATTTTCTCAAAACTGGCATCGAGCAGCAGCAGAAACTCGGCCCACCAGTGAACGTCCACATCAATAAGGTGCGCGGCAACATGTGGCGCATGGTTGATTACGATGGCGACGGCGACAACGACCTCGTCGTCGGCGCTGGCGACTGGACGACCTACGGCTGGGACAACGCCTACACCGAGGATGGCCGCTGGATGAACGGCCCGCTGTGCGGCCATGTGTATCTGCTCTCGAATACCGGCACGAACGACAAGCCGGTTTACGACAAGGCGAAGAAGATCATGGCGGCGGATCGTCCCGTGGAGACCTACGGCTGGCCCTCACCGAACTTCGGTGACTTCGATGGCGATGGTGATCTCGACTTGCTCTGCGGCGAATTCCTCGACGGCTTCACCTACTTCCAAAACACCGGCTCGCGCACGAAGCCGAAGTATGCGCTCGGTGTTCGCCTGAAGGCCGACACGGGTCGCTATCTCACGATGGACCTCGAAATGATCACGCCCACCGCCATCGACTGGGACAAGGACGGCGACCTCGACCTCATCTGTGGCGACGAAGACGGGCGCGTGGCCTTCATCGAGCACACGGGCAAGTTCGACAACAAAGCGCCCGTCTATGCTGAACCGCGCTACTTCAAACAGGAGGCCGATCAGGTGAAGTTCGGCGCGCTCGTCACGCCGGTCGGTTTCGATTGGGATGGCGACGGCGACACCGATCTCATTTGCGGCAACACCGCCGGTTACGTCGCCTTCATTGAAAACCTCAGCGGCAAAGGCGTCGAGGCGCCGAAGTGGGCCGCGCCGGTGCGTCTCGAAGCCGCTGGGAAAGTCATCCGTCCGATGGCCGGGCCGAATGGCAGCATCCAGGGGCCGTGCGAGGCCAAATGGGGCTATACCACGCAGACGGTGGCCGATTGGGATCAAGACGGTCTTCCCGACCTGCTGCTCAATTCCATTCTCGGCAAAGTCGTGTGGTATAAGAACATAGGCACACGCCAAAAACCGAAACTCGCCGCCGCGCAGCCCATCGAAGTCGAATGGAACGGTCCGCAGCCCACGCTCGCCTACGGCTGGCTGCGTCCTGATGGCAAAGCCCTGCTCACGCAGTGGCGCACCACGCCAGTCGGTGTCGATTGGAACAAGGACGGCCTCACCGATCTCGTCATGCTCGATCAAGAAGGCTACCTCGCCTTTTTCGAGCGTGCGAAGAAGGGAGACAAACTCATCCTCAAGCACCCTCAGCGCGTCCTGTGCGCTGCGAACGACGCGAAAGAACCCGGCCTGATCGACAAGGCTCTCGAGCATCTCAAAGTGAAGACACCCATCGCCATGAAGCCCGGCGAGCAACTGCGTCTCAACTCCGGCATCGCGGGCAAGAGCGGCCGCCGCAAAATCTGTATCATGGACTGGGACCAGGACGGCAAGCTCGACATCCTGCTCAACTCCGCCAACGCCAACTTCCTCCGCCAGACCTCAAGCGCCGACGGCAAGTGGTTCTTCGCCGACATGGGCCTCCTCTCCGATGCCAACATCGAGGGCCACGACGTGAGTCCGACCACGGTCGATTTCAACGCCGACGGCGTCCCCGATTTTGTCGGCGGTGCTGAAGACGGGCATCTCTACTACATGCGAAATCCGAAGACGAAGTGAGCCGCCTGGCATTGTAGAAGCAGGCGTCAGCATGCCTTCTGAGTGTGGAGTGTCTGGTAGGCTCGATTGCGGAAAACTCACGTTTTCCCCTACGCGGAGCGCTTTCTCGTAGCGGCGGGCGTCAGCACGCCGAACTTCACGCGCCGCGTCCCCGCTCCACCATCGCCGCCCGGACCTTCCAGAACTTGTCCCAGTAGCCATCGCCAAGCGGATGCAGCGTCGGATATCCAGGGACCATGCATCCCAGATAAGGCCAATCGCTGGTCTCTTGGACCAACTCCGCCCGCACTGGGTTTTGCTGGATGTACCACGCCATTTCCCGCACAGCATCCGCACCTTTCTCGTGCTGGCGCAGCACATGGTCATAGCCCTGCTTCTGAAAGCGCGTGCCCTTCAAGCTACGCTCGAGCAACGCGCTGCCATGCTCGCGAAAGAACT
>JBDNIB010000395.1:0-7117 GCA_041688535.1 Prosthecobacter sp. | reverse complement strand
CATGATGCGCAGCGTGCGGGTGGATTGATCCAAGCTCACGACCTCCGCGTTGCCGCCTTCGAAATCACTGCGCACGCGCAGCTCGGCTTTGGCTGCACAGGTGAGAAAAAGCAAAGCAATGAGGCATTTCATGGCCCTAACATACGTTTGAGGATCACGCTCATGTTTCGCTCCCTTTTGCTTCTTCTCATCACCACCAGCGCCGTCTTTGCCGAGCGCGTCTTCATGGATCACGGTGCCAGCGACTATGGAATCGTCTGCGCGGCGGAGGCGAATCCGGCGACGATGCTCGCTGCGCGTGAGCTGCGCACCTGGGTCAAAAAATCCACGGGTGTTGAGCTGCCGCTGGTCACGATGCCGTCGCAGGAGCGCAGACATGTGTTTGCCGGGCCGAATGAGTGGTCGCAGCGTGCAGGCGTGACGACTGAGGGGCTGAAACCGGAGGGCTATCGTTTGCAGACCATCGGTGATGACGTGCATATCATCGGCGTGGATGTGCATCGTGGTTCGCTGGAGCCCAAGCGCACGAGTGGCACGCAGACGGGCACCTTGAGCGGTGTGTGCGATTTTTTGGAGCGCTGCCTGGGGGTGCGATTTCTTTGGCATGATGTGCTGGGCACCATCGTGCCAAAACACGAGCGCGTGAGCGTGCCGGACCTCGCTATTGCGACATCACCGGCCTGGAACTATCGCTGGCTGGCCTATTCGCCGGAAGGGAAGTGCGGGGAGGATTTGTTCGCGCGGCGGTTGCGGCTGGGGCACAGTCACACGGTCACGCACAGCCATGCGTGGTTTCAGATCGCGCCGATTGAAAAATTCGGCGCGGAGCACCCGGAGTGGTTTGCGGAGATCGATGGGCAGCGCAAACCGGCCTACTACATGGAGCATCACGGCGGTCAGGTCTGCACGACGAACGCCGAGGTCATCGAACTGTTCGCGCAGGCGGCGATTGATTACTTCCATACGCACCCCGAGCGCGACATGTTTTCCGTCTCGCCAAACGACGGCAGCGGCTTCTGCACCTGCGCAAAATGCCGCGCGCTCGACAACGGCACGCGCCCGGATGGCCGCCCGATCATCACCGACCGGCTGATCACGTTTTACAACGCCATCGCCGAACGTGTCGTTAAAGTGCATCCCACCAAGCTGCTCGGCGCTTACGCCTACAGCTTCTACCGCGAGCCGCCGGAGAAGGTGAGGCCGCATCCGAACCTCTATCTCGTGCATGCCACGAACAGCGCGTTCCATCAGGGTTTCGGCTGGCCGGAGGAGCATGCGATGGAGCAGCAGTGGCGCTCCGGCGCGAAGCATCTCGCCAAGTATGACATCTACTACTCGCCCGACTCGTCGCTGAACCTCATCGCTCCAGTCACGCGGCATCTGGTGGAAAAACTGCGCGCCGAATCGCAGATCGGCATCGAGGGCGGTTATCTCTACATGGGCCAGAGCTACGAGCAGCTCGGCGCGGGCCATCTGCTCATGGCGCGGCTCATGTGGAGTCCAGAGGCGGATGTGAAAGCGCGCGCCGCAGGCTATTACCGCACGCTCTACGGCGCTGCGGGTGCGCCGGTGCAAAACTACTACGACCTGCTGGAGTCACGCCTCGCCGCTGCGAGAGACCAGCCGCTCGACACCCGCATCGCCGCGATTCGCGTCGCGCTGCGCAAGCATCCCGGCATCGGCTCGCCCGCGTACATCCTCTCTGCGTATGAGCCGGTGCTCGATCAGGCCACTCAATTTCTCGCCGCTGCTCAAGCCTGCGAGCTGACGCAGGACGAATCCGCGCGCTTGCAGCGCCTGCTCGACCAGCATGAACTGCTCACCACCACCGTGCGCAGCATGTTTGCTGCCGCACGCTTGGAAACCGATGCGCACAGCAGTGGAGACGATGCAAAGACGCTACTGGCGTTCATTCAACAGCGCCAGGCCGTGCGCGAACAGCTCAAAGCCTACGCGCCCAGTTTGTGCGCCAATCTGGATGCCGGTGATCGTGATGAAACGGAAGCGCTGGCCCCCAAGGGGCCGCTGGCACAGTTTGCGCAGGTCTTGCTCGCTCCACGCGATGCCTTCGCCTCCGTGCGCACCTTTCCGCGTGGTGATTTCGAGAAAATCACGCCTGAAAAGGTGGCGGAAGCCTGCCGCTGGTCGGCGACGGGTGAGGCGGAAATCTCGCTCGAAACCACCGCGCCTCACGCAGGTCGGCAATCGCTGCGCGTGCAGATTCCCACCGGCGGCACCGGTGCCGTCACCTTCGCCATTGAGGTGAAGCCGCTCACCAGTTACCGCATCACACTGGATCATTGGAACGACCCCGCTCCGCTACCTGTCGCCGTCACGGATGAGGCCGATGCCGTCACGCGTGGCGAGCCGCCCATCGCCCCGCGCACACGGGTCATCTTTCGCGATGGCAAGGGCAAAGGCGTCACGCGCAATCACTGGAGCGGCCTCGCGGCGGATGAGTTCGTCAAGCAGTGGCACACCTTCCCGCACCTGATTCAAACTCCGACTGACACCAAGACCATCAGCTTCACCGTCTTTCTGCATCACCCCGGCACATATCTGCTTGATGACGTGAAGATCGAGGAACTCGGCAGCGTGAACTGACTCCCGTTTATGATGAAACATCTGCTCTTCCTCCTGCTGGCCTCTGTCAGCTTTGCTGAATCCAACTGGCCGCAGTTTCGTGGCGCAGGCGGGCTCGGCATCGGCACGGGCAGGCCGCCAGTGGAGTTTTCGGCGGAGAAAAATTTGCAATGGCAGGTCGAGGTGCCGCTCGGTCATTCATCGCCGTGCATTTGGGGCGACAAGATCGCGCTCACCGGCCTCGCGGATGGCAAGCTGGTCACGTTATGCCTGAATCGTGCCGATGGGCGTGAGCTGTGGCGTGCGACTGCGCCCACGGAGAAGATTGAAGGCGCGCATCGCATCGGCAGTCCCGCTGCTCCAACGTGCTGCACGGATGGCGAGCGGGTGATCGCCTACTTCGGCTCGTACGGCGTGCTGGCGTATGATTGGAATGGCAAGGAGCTGTGGCAGCAGCCGCTGCCTGCGCCAGTCGTGGAGTTTGGCACCAGTGCCTCGCCCATCATCGTGGATGGCAAGGTGATCATCGTCGCGGATCAAGACGTCGGCAGCTACATGATCGCGCTGGATGTGAAGACCGGCGCGGAAGTGTGGCGCGTGGATCGCAGCGAGTTCCGGCGTGGGTTTGCGACGCCGTTCGTTTGGAAACACGACGGCATGCAGGAGCTTGTCGTCTGCGGCTCGTTCTGGCTGCGCAGCTACGATGTGAAGGATGGCAAACAGCGCTGGTCGGTGCGTGGCATGGCGCGTGTGGCGAATGCGAGTCCTGTGGCCGCCGATGGCTTGTTGCTCGTCTCAAGCTGGAACGTCGGCGGCGATGAAGGCGAGCGCATCGAGATGGACCCCTTCGAGGTCTTTGCCGCCGTGCAGGATGCCGACAAGAATGGCCTGCTCACGCTCGATGAATTCCCGGCGGGTCCGATCAAGGGCCGCTACTCGCAGATCGACGCGGACAAGGACGGTAAAGTCACCCAGTCCGAGTATGAATTCGTGCGCGGCATGTTCGCCGATGCCGTGAACCAGGTCTTTGCCATCAAACCCGGCGGCAGCGGCGACATCACGAGCACGCATGTCGTCTGGCAGCAGAACAAGCACCTGCCGTATGTTTCCTCGCCCGTCGCGGTCAATGGTCGCGTCTTCACGATGAAGAGCGGCGGTCTCGCCTCCGCCTACGACACGAAAAGCGGTAGCCCGATTTACCAGGCCGAACGCGTCGATGCCTCCGGCGACTACTACGCCTCCGCCGTCGCCGCTGATGGCCGCGTGTATGTGATTTCGCAACGCGGCACGGTGGTCGTGCTCGATGCCACGAGCGACAAGCTGAACGTCCTCGCTCGCAACGATCTCAAAGCGCCCGTCTTCGCCTCCCCGGCCATCGTTGATGGCGTGATCTACATTCGCACGGACAAGCACCTGACGGCATTCGAGGAGGTAAAATGATGTCCTGAATCTCTTGGTTCGGATCATCATTCTACCTTTTCAAACAGACTGCCGTTTGATCGCATCATCAGCCAGAGCATCGCCGCGACGATATAGAGCGTGCCGAAGCCGATGAGCACGGCGTCCCAGCCGCCGGCGTTCGCGATGAGCCAGGGGACGAGAATGGGAAACGTCGCCGCGCCAAAGTTGCCGCACATGTTGGTGATCGCGCTCAGGGTGCCCGCGTGCGGCCCGCCGCAGGTCATGAGCGTGGCGGAGTAGCAGGGATTCACCGCGCCGGCGCAATACATGCCCGCGCTGATGACGAGCACGGCCAGCACCGGATCCGCGACGAACCAAGCGCTGAAGATCAGCGCCGCGCAGAGCAGGAGCATCGTCATCGCCATGCCCTGGCGGGCCAGTCGCGGGTGGTTCGTGCGTCGCAGCAGCGCATCAGAGATCACGCCGCCGGAGAAGCCGCCTGCCACATCCGCGAGCAGCGGCAGTGTGGTGAGCCAGGCGGATTTCACCAGCGCCATGCCGCGTGCCTCTTGCAGATAGGTGGCAAACCAGCTCGCGAAAAAGATGTAGCCCGCAGCGCGGCAAAACTGCTGCACGCACAACAGCCACAGCGCCGGACTCGATGCGAGCAGCCGCCATGGCACGGGAGCCGCGCTCGTCTCTACAGTCCCACTCGGCCCGATCAAGGCGAGTTCCGCCGCATTGACCGCCGCATGCCGCTCCGGCTCATTCCGATGCCACCACGCGAACCACACCGCCCACAGCACGCCGGGCGCCGCGTAGAGCATAAACATCCAACGCCAGCCGAGACTCATCACGAGCCACGCCGTCAGCGGAGCGGCGACGATGCTGCCCACGGACATGGAGCCGCTGAACGCACCCGCCGCCGAGGCCTGCGCCGTTTTCGGAAACCAGCGCGACATCGCACTGACGGCCACCGGCACGAGTCCCGCCTGCGCCACGCCCATGCAGGCCCGCGACGCCGTCATCCAGCCGAGCTGGCCAAGCGCAAACCCCGCCGTGGCCAGTGACCACATCACCGCATACAGCGCCAGCGCCCAACGTGTGCCGAGGCGCTGCGCCAGCATCGCTGCCGGGATTTGACACAGCGCATACGGCCAGAAAAACGCGCTCATCATCATGCCCGACTCCTCTTTGGTGAGTCCCAGCTCCGCGCGGATCGTACTCTCGGCTGGCGCGATGCCGTTCCGTACAAAATACGCCAGCGCCGCCGCCCCGCAGATGCCGGCGAGGACGATGAAGCGCGTGCGAGTGGGTTTCATGGTAGAATGATGGAGGGTAAAATGATGTTTGATTCAATCTTTATCAGTCCATCATTTTACCCGTCATTATTTTACCAAGACGGTCATGCCCATCGAGCCATCCATTCCCATTGCCTGCATCAGCAAGGAAGAGTTTCATCAAATAGATGAGCGCATGATGAAGCATGCATTCGCCATCCATAACCAGTTCGGACGCCTACTGGATGAGGTTGTTTACAAGAGGGAGCTGGCAGAACGATGCGCCTCCGCTGGGATTGCAGCCCAGTGCGAGGTCGGTATTCGCGTGAAGCATGGCAGCTTCGTGAAGGATTACTTCATCGACTTGCTTCTCGGTGGTAGTACCGTGATTGAGGCCAAAACAGCGAAAGAGACGCTCGCAGCGCACAAGGGGCAAGGGATCAACTATCTTCTGCTCGCTGACACGCGCCACGGCAGTCTCGTGAACTTCCGGCCTTCACGAGTTGATCGGCACTTTCTCTCCACACGCCTGACGCACGAAGCAAGCCGCAGCTTTGCCATCACCGAGACGTGCTGGCCGGAGATGAGGTGCATTCAAGGCTGCGGGACTGTGTGGTCGCGTTTTGCGCGGACATCGGCCTCGGACTCGATCTGCCTCTTTATCGGGATGCGTTTGCCCATCTCGCCCAGTGCAGCCGAAACCTCGTGCCGTTGAGATCCGCCGAAGCATCTCTGGGGCATCATGAGATGACTTTGTTGAACGAGCATGTGGCTATCGCCGTGACCGCCTTAGCCGACACAGATGATTTCAGAATTCACCTGTAGCGCCTGCTGAACCTGACGACGCTCTCTGGCATCGCCTGGATCAATCTCAGGCTGGGGGAGATCCGCTTTGAGTACCCGAAAAGGTAAAATGATGGAGGGTAGAATGATATTCTGAATCATTCCGATCCCAATCATTTTACCCTCCATCATTCTACCAGTCCGCCACCCCGCCATCCGGGCTGAACTCGCGCAGCACGATTTCTTGCTGGAAGGGATGTTTCTTCACCTCCGCCTCGTTGATGGTGATGCCGAGGCCAGGCTTCGTGTTCGGTCGGACGATGCGGCCTTGTTTTTCGATGGTGAAGCCTTCCTCCACCACGTCCTGTCGCCACGGCACATCGTTATGAACGGTTTCGCAAATGATGTAGCTCGGTTGGCTGAAGCCGAACTCCAACGACGCGGCGGTGCTCACCGGGCCTTGCGGATTGTGCGGTGCCAAAGCGATGCGATGTGCCTCGGCGAGTGCGGCGATGCGTTTCGCGGCGCTCAAGCCGCCGCAATGCGTGATGTCGAGCTGGCAGATTTCGACGGCGCGTTTCTCGAACATGTCTTTGAATGCCTCCAGGTTCGTCACACGCTCGCCGCTGGCGACGGGCGTGGTAAGCGCGGCATTGATGCGGGCCAGTCCATCGACGCACTCGGGCCAGCACGGCTCCTCGAAGAAGTAGAGACCAAAATCATCGAGCGCTTTGCCAAACTTGAGGCCCATCGCGGGTGACGGACGCGCGTGGCAGTCCACCATGATGTCGATGTCCGGCCCCACAGCATCACGCATTGCAGCGACGGCGGCTGCGGCGGCACGCACGGGCTTCTGGCCTTCGATGGGCATCGTGCTGGGCACCGCCATGCTCTTGAAGGCGGTGTAGCCATCCGCCACCGCCTGCTGCGCCAGTTCGGCGAAGCGTTTCGCGTTGTCGGCGGGCGTTTGATAAAAATCCTCCATTTTGCCGCCGCCGAGATGGCAGTAGGTGCGCACAAAATCACGCACCGGGCCGCCGAAGATCTTCGAGAGCGGCATGTTCGCGACT
>JBDNIB010000394.1:0-11201 GCA_041688535.1 Prosthecobacter sp. | reverse complement strand
GCAGGCAACCTGACGTGTGTGGATGGTTGATGACGCGAGCGATCAAGCTTTCGTCCGTTGTTGTTTCACTGACTTACTCAGACCAGTCCGAAAGAAGGACTCCAGCACCGACCACCAGCCGGGCCAGTCCGTGCGCAGCGGTAGATGCCAGTCCTCGCTGGGCCGGTCCGTCAGGCACACAAAGTCCCATCCGCTTCCGGCCTGTCGCTCAAACTGCCGCTTCACCGAGGCCGCCTGCCCCAGATGAAAATCCCGGCTATGACGGCACACGACGATCCACGCGGGTTTGGTGAGGTTACCGCAGACGCTGCTCTGACTGAATGTGAGCTTCATCTGTCAAAATTTTGCGTACCGACACCATTTTTAACTTCATTTTTGACTTTTGGACTCACATCAACTGCTTTTACAGCTCCTTTTTCGTCACGTATCATGCTTGTAATTCTCAGCGGATGCTCCTTCCACTTTTCGACTTCGATCACGCACGTTGGGACACCATTCGCGTACACTGTCACAAAGTACATATTTGCCGAGGCTTTCACCTCAACAACATCCCTTCCTTCATGGCTGACAAAAAACGAATTATGAGACGACCTAGTAATAAACTGATTATTAGTGCGCCTGCTGTCTTTGCAGCCAACCGCAAGGAATGCCACAATCATAAAAACAGATCTAAACACATTAGTTACAAATAGATTTCGCATCTTTTTTTGCTTGGTTGATTTCATCAGGAGTCCAAATCATTTGTTTTTTAGGCGTTGTGTATCTCTTGGCCTCTGTAGTCCAACTTTTGAAGATCAAACAGCAAGATTCACACTTCTTACATTCTACATCAACGCAAATTTGATGCCCCAATTCAAGCATCGCAGCGTAAGTTTTGATCATTGCCTTCCCTCCTGCGCTTAAGCCGCCAAGAGGATTTCCTGTATAGCCTTCAGGGCGCACTAAGGCATGACCTGCGGCTTCTATAGCATCACTCATTCCCGCGCCTGTGGGCAAGGGAGCTGACAGTGCGCCAAGCATCCCTCCAGCGACTCCCGCAGCGAGTCCCACTTTCTTTTCTACATCTTTCAAGGTGTCTCCATTCAAGCACCGATTCACGCTCACCACTTTTGATTCGATTGCTCCTTCTGCCTTTCCGTCGCAGTCATCGCATCCGAACATAAGACCGAGACGATCCACCATGTTGAGCAGATTATTGGCAACAATAGAGTAAAGGTTAAAGCCGCCCTGTTCTCCAATCGGATCCCTGCTTGTCCACCTTCCCAGCCAAGGCAGGTAATACCGATAGCCATAGTTATCCCATCCGGTCGTGTCCACATCCCGGAACTGGCCGTGGAACAGGAAGTTCCAGGAGAAGCTGCTGTAACTGCGCGGCCCGAACGCAGGCGTGAGCAAACTCACCAGACCGAAGGCGCTGTAGCTGTAGCGTTCCTGCACTTCTCCACTGCTGTTAGTGATTGCGATGGGATCAAAGTAATCCATCAAGCACCACAGCGTTTCATCCAACAAACTACTCACGCTGCGGTCACGCCGCAGCAGCTCGTCCCGATGCCCGGCACGACTGCTCCAGTAATAAACACGCTCAGGATCGGTGGAGTTGTCGATTCGTTCCTCCAAGCACTTCCACACATCGTTGTAGTAGTAGTGCCTCACCACGCCGCTGACCGCGCTGGTCGTGCGACGGGTCAGACCGTCGTAGGCGTAGGTTGCCACGGTGTCGTCAGTGGCAGCATCCTTGACCTCGACCATCCGATTCCACGCGTCCCAGACCATCGTGTAGCCCTTTGTCCACTCGCCATCCTTGTCCGGGCGGCAGGCGGTCATGTTCCCCGCCGCGTCGTAGGCCAGACCGTTGGCATCCGCGTTCAGCGCGGTGATCTGGTTGTCGCGGTTGTTCCAACGCGTTTGGTTAAGCGTGGTCACACCTGCCGCCTGCCGCAGATAGTGCTGCCAGTTGCCGATGCTGTCGTAATCGAAGGCTTCCCGCTGCGCGGGAACACCCGCGATGGCGCTGCGGTTGATGTTGAGGTTACCGAGCGAGGAGTCTTTCACCTGGCCCAGGTCATCGTAGCCATAAAAGCGGTCTTGTTGGGTGTCCGCTGGCGCGGCGAGATCCTGCCGCCATAGGCGACGGCTCATGCGGTCGTAGCCGTACTGAATACGGTCCACAGATTGCACAGATTCCGCAGAAAGGATTTTGACCCAGCGCATGTCCACGGTGCGGCCAAAGCGGTCGTAGCCGGAGTAAGGATCGCCACCGTCCCCCGCCGGTTCCCCGCTGGCGTGGCGGTAGCTCAGGGCGAGGCCGGGCTGTGGCATCGCCAGCTCCACCAGACGCCCCGCGCCCATCCAGGTGAACTCCCCGAGAGCACCGCTTTCCCCGTCCAAGCTCACGCCTGCTAGGCGGCTGAGGCGGTCATCGGCGGAACTGGCGACTCCGTAGCTCAGGGTCACGAGTTTGCCCGAAGGATAGGTGAGGCTCAAGCGCCGGGTGGTGTTGGCGCTGCCATCGGCATAAGTGTAGGCCACCTTCGGCGTGCCAGCGTCTGCCGCGCCACTGTGGCTCTGCGCGTCCTGCGCCATCTGATTGAAGGCGTCGTAGCTGCGCGCCACCTCGTTGACCAGTGTGCCGCTGTCCACCGTGGCGTTGTTGTAGCTGCCGACCTTGGTCATGAGGCCGCGCGCATTGTATTCCAGGCTGATGCGCCGCACTGCGCCATTAATGCCACTGCCGAGCGCCGTGGCGCGGTCATGCAGCATGCGCCCCAACGGGTCGAGCACATAGGCGTGCGCAGTGCCGTTGGCATCCGTGGAGCCGGTGGCGCGGCCCTGGCGGTCATAGGTGTAGGTCGTCTGGCGGAGCGCCTGGCCCCTTTGAATCTCCGACGAGCCGATTTGGACCACCTCCCGGTTTGGAACAGCCTCTTGACATGCCCGCCGGTCAAGCGCGGCGAACCAATGAAGTGCTGGAGAAACGGCGCTCATGATTTTCTTGAATTAGCGGTGAGATTAACTCAAATGCGCCCACCACCGCAACTAAACATATATTTAGCATCAGTACCGCTTCTAAGCATGCGTGAATCAACCGATTGATTATCAATAATTTGGACAACATGGAAAATTTTTCACCGCATAGGTATGGATGCGAGGCCGAGCTGAAATGATGCCCGTCACACATCGTGGCCGATTTTCGGAGAAAGTTGGCCACTTTAGGAACACAGCGTTCTCGCCAGTTCGACGACTCTCCATTCTCGAAAGCGCTTTCGCCTCGCGCACGCCTTCAGCACATCTTGCGGAGCGATGATGGCTACTTTTTCTTCTGCACATGATGACAGCCATGCCCCGCCAGGTGTGACGCTGCCTGATGTAAGTAGTTGAGTCCTTGGCGCGGTGTACTAGTTTCGCATTCCCATGTCTTCCCTGGAATCCCAAATCACCAAATCCGCGGTACTGCTTGAAGCCCTGCCTTACATGCAGTCGTTTCGTGGCTGCACGTTTTTGATCAAGGTCGGCGGCAGTGCCATGGAAGACCCGGTGCAGGTCGATTCCTTCCTACGTGACGTGGTTTTCCTCGAAGCCGTCGGCATCAACCCGGTCATCGTGCATGGCGGCGGTAAGGCGATCTCCAAGGCGATGAACGACTCCGGCCTCCAGACCAAGTTCATCAACGGCATGCGCGTCACCGATGACGAGACCATCAAGATCGTCGAGGAGACGCTCGCCCGCGTGATCAATCCGGCCATCGTGGACAAGATCAACGCCTTCGGCGGCAAGGCCGTGGGCATTCCCGGCACCGAAGTCTTCACAGGCCAAAAATTGAACCAAGACCTCGGCTGGGTCGGCGAAGTGAACGACTGCAGGACAGGTTTGATCCAGGCGGCAGTCGCGGGAGAATTCGTTCCCGTTGTGTCGCCGGTTGCCCGTGAACTCGCCTCCGGCAAAACACTCAACGTGAACGCCGATCTCGCCGCTTGCGGCCTCGCCAAGCGCCTCAAGGCCACCAAGCTCATCTTCCTCAGCGATGTGCGCGGCGTGATGCGTGACCCGAAAGACGATACGACGCTCATTCCAAGCCTCGACGAGGCTTCCATCACCAAACTCAAAGCCGATGGCATCATCAGCGGCGGCATGATTCCGAAAGTGGACTCAGCGCTCGACTCACTGCGTGGCGGGGTCGGCAAAGTGCATCTCATCGACGGCCGCCTGCCGCACGCACTCATCCTCGAAATCTTCACTGACGGCGGCATCGGCACGGAAATCCATTTGTAACCCGAGATGAAGACGAGTGATCAACTGATGCAGGAGTTCGTCCTGCCCAACTACGGCCGTTACGACGTGTGGCCTGTGCGTGGCGAGGGACCGTATGTGTGGGATCGTGATGGGAAGAAGTATCTCGATTTCGCGGGCGGCGTGGCCGTGTGTCCGCTCGGTCATTGCCCGCCGCCGGTGGTGAAAGCACTCACGGAGCAGGCGAACACGCTCATTCATGTCTCGAACTGGTACTGCATCGACAAGCAGGCCGAATTGGCGCGCCTATTGGTCGAAGAATGCGTCGGCATTCCGGGCAAGTGCTTCTTCTGCAACAGCGGTGCGGAGGCGAATGAAGGTCTGCTCAAACTCGCGCGCAAACACGGCCAGGCGACCGGTGGGCGTTACGAGATCATCACCTTCACCGGTTCCTTCCATGGCCGCACGTTTGGCGCGATGACCGCCACGGCGCAGGAGAAGATTCACGGCGGCTTCGGCCCGCTGCCGCCGGGTTTCGTGTATGCACCTTTCAATGACATCGCCGCGCTCGAAGCTGCGATCACGGACAAGACCGTCGCTATTCTGCTGGAGCCGATTCAGGGCGAGAGCGGCGTGCATGCAGTGACGCCCGAGTTTCTGCGTGCCGCGCAGCGGTTGTGCCGCGAGAAGGATCTGCTGCTACTGCTGGACGAAGTGCAGTGCGGCTTTGGCCGTGCGGGCGAGATGGCAGGCTGGCGCAGCATCATCCCTAGCGATGAAATTCAGCCGGACGGCATCAGCTGGGCCAAAGCCATCGGCAGCGGTTTCCCACTCGGTTCGTTCTGGGTCAATGATCGCGATGATCTGAGCAAGTTGCTCGGCCCTGGCACGCACGGCACGACGTATGGCGGTTCACCGCTCGCCTGCGCCGTCGGCATCGCCACGCTGCGCACGATTCTCGATGAAAATCTCTGCGACAACGCCAACACACGCGGCGCAGCCATCGCGACGGCAACCCGCGCTTGGAATCACCCGCTGATCAAGGAAGTGCGGCAACTCGGCCTGTTCATCGGCTTCGAACTCAACGCTGAGGCCATCACCGCGAAGTCCGGGGGCAAACTGCCGTCCATTTTCCTCGCACAAAAGCTGCTTGATGCCGGGATGATGGTCACGCCCGCCGGACCGAACGTCGTGCGCTGGCTCTCACCGCTAAACATCACTGAAGCCCATGCCGCTGAAGGACTCACCCTCTTCAAGAGCGTGCTCGACTCGCTCATCTGACCCGAAACCGTCCATGAACCATCTCCTTTCCATCGAAGAACTCACCAAGGAACAAATCGAGAAGCTCGTCGATCTGGCCTGCGTGTTGAAAAAAGATCGCACGGCGTCACCGCAGGTGCTCACGGGGCAGCAGTGGGCGCTCATTTTCAGCAAATCTTCGACGCGCACGCGGGTCAGCTTTGAAGTCGGCATTCGTGAGCTTGGCGGCTCGGTGATGTTCCTGTCCAGCGCCGACATCCAGCTTGGCCGTGGCGAGCCGATCAAGGACACCGCGCGGGTCATGGGCCGCATGATCCACGGCGCGGTCATCCGCACCTTCGCGCAGCAGGATGTGGTCGATTTCGCGCAATACAGCGGCATCCCCACGATCAACGCGCTGACCGATGACGAGCACCCCTGCCAGGTGCTGGCCGATTTGCAGACCATCCACGAGCGTCTCGGCGGCTGGCAGGGCAAACGCATCTGCTTCCTCGGCGATGGCGACTGCAACATGGCCCGCTCCTGGATCTGGGCCTCGGTCCACCTTGGCTTTGAACTCGTCATCGGCGCCCCGAAAGCCTTCCAGCCGCAGGAAACCTTCATGCAGCGCGTGCCGGGTAAAACCGTGCGCCTCGTCGATGATCCCGCCGCAGCCGTAAAAGGCTGCGACGTGCTCTACACTGACGTGTGGGTCAGCATGGGCAAGGAATCCGAAAGCGCCGACCGCATCGAAATTTTGAAGCCCTGGCAGATCAACACCGACCTCCTCAAACACGCCAACCCCGGCGCCCTCGTCATGCACTGCCTGCCAGCTTATCGCGGCAAAGAAATCACCGAGGAGGTCATGGAAGCACACGCCGAGGTGATCTTCGATCAAGCCGAGAACCGACTGCATGCGCAGAAAGCGGTGATGGTGGAGATCACTCGGAAGGGCTGATCAGGCATCCAACACGACATCGCCTTCTGGGAGGCAGATGCAGGGGAGGCAGCAGCCTTTTTCGACTTGGAATTTGGCGGGCTGCAAGTAGCGGACATTGCCTTCGACGAGGACGGTCTGGCAGGCACCACAGTGGCCAATTTTGCAGCCGGAGGGGATTTCGATGTTCTCCTTGTGCGCGAAGTCGAGGAGGGTGGTGGCGTGGCCACTGAGCTCGAGAGCCAGGGAGGATTTGCGAAAACTTACTTTGGTGGCGTTGATCGAAACGGCCTGTTTGACCTGCACAAATGCCTCGTCATGCACGCGGGGGTCAGGCACGCCCCATTCCTTGAGTCCATCACGCAGGCCCTGCATCATGGGGCCGGGACCGCAGGTGTAGAAATCGAAGTTGCTGGACGGCAGCAGACGCTTGAGGAGGGCGGGATCCACACGCCCGAGTTCGTCGTAGTCGCGGCCTGCCGCCTCATCTGGAAGGGGATTGCTGAAGACCACGACAACGTGAAGGTTGGGCCAGCCGAGCTCGCGCCATTCACGCACTTTTTCCCGCAGGATGTGGTGGGAGCCGTTCATGACGCCGTAGAAGAACCAGATTTCGCGACGTGAACGGGCAGCGACAAGGGCGTTCATCATGCTGAACACCGGAGTAACGCCGACACCCGCACCAGAGAGCACCACCGCACCGCCATCACGGGGATCAAGGGTGAAGTCGCCGCCAGGGGCAGCAACGTCCACGATATCACCTTCCTGCAACTGCTCGTGAAAGTAGGTGGAGATGCTGAAATGGGCATCTTTGGGCGTCATTTTTTTGACGCTGATGCGGTAGTGACCGGGGTGATGACAGTCGGAGAGGCTGTAGCAGCGCACATGCTTGCGACCGCCGATATTGAGGTGAAAGGTGAGGTACTGGCCGGGTTTGAAAGCCGGGAGGGGAGCCTTTTCGTCGTGCGGGACGAAGTGGAAGGAGCAGATGTCCCCCCCCTCGGTCTGTCTGGCCTGGATGCGGAACTTGCGGACACCGCTCCAGGCGGCAGGGAGCGCCTGCATGCGCGTGCGGTATTCACGCATGCCATTGAGACGTTCCTCAAACAGCACGAGCTCGCGGCGGTGCAGGACACGGAGCCGGCCAGCCGCAAAGGCGTGCTGCACGAGCAGCAGCACGAGCATGCCACCACTGGCGGCAAGAACAACCAGGGCGATGATTTCGACGAGGGGAAAACTCATGCGGGAACGACGGTGGGCGGCGAATCAGAAGCGGAAGGAGAGCTCGCAGCGAAATCCCTGGCCGGTCTGGCCGTCATCGAACTGGCCGATGAAACCGTCCGCACGCAGGATGGTGTGCTGATCCAGGGCCTGCTGGTAGCGCAGACCTGCGGCGTAACCGGAACGCCCCGGGGACTGGGTATGCCAGCGAGAGCCGATTTCAGCAACGAGCTGACGTTTTTTCGTATCATCAAAGAAGTGCTGATAGCCTAGGCTGAAGCCGACCGAGCCGGTGGGCGTGCCATTGCCGAGGGCCGCCCCATAACCGCCGAGGCCGACGGCCTCAAACAAGACGCCGGTGGCACCGAGCGGGCCGCCAACGGCAGGGTCACGCGCGGCGGAGGTGAAATTGTCCACGGAAAGGAAGGAATCGAGGTAGGCGATGTCGTCGTTGTAGTTCATGGTGCGCGATAATTGGTGGAAATACACGCTGCCAGTGCCGATGGCAGCAGTCTCATTGTCGAGCGCCCAGGAGAATGCGGCGCGGAGGGTGGAGTTGATCTTGCCGAAGCGGCGGGTCTGGCCAATGCCGGCGAAAAAGCCGTCGCCGCCCGTGGGGCTACCGCCATCCACATAGATGGCCTCAATCTCGTAGGTGCTAGCGGTGTAGTCGGCGGCATAGGAGAGGGCGTACAGACGGGCATCAGGGTCGCGGCGGTTGTTGCCACGGTGGATTTGGTCCCAGGCAAACATGGCGGTGGCGCGAGCAGCGGAAGCACCAAACAGGAACATCGAGGAGCGGGTGATGCCGACGGCGTCAACCACGTCATTGAGGAGTAGCCCGTCCTGATAGGTGATGGGCATGCGGCCCACGGCGAAGCCATAGTCCAGGCGGCGTTTGTCGGTGGGGTCGAGGTTGGGAAAAAGCTCGCCAAAGTCGCCCTCAAAGTAGAGGGAGCGAACGTTGCCGTTGAAGTGGTCCATGAAGTTCTCAGTGCCATCACCACCGAGGCGGTAACCGGTGAAGCGTCCTTCACGATCCAGGGGGCGAAAGCCGAAGTGCAGGCGTTCGGTGGGGGTGAGGTAGATGTTGCCAAACAGGTCGAGGCGGTTGACCCACTCGTTGACGTCCACCAGCCCGTTGTTGAAAGACTGGAGGCTGCTGCGCATCTCACCGTAGATGATGGTGACGGGCTGCCAGACGGCCCCGGTGGGGATGGTGAATCCAGGGGATATCTTGCCGCTGCCGAGGAAGGGATTGGCACCAAAGAGCGTCTTGCGGTCCGGTGCTTCCAGGTCATCGCCGGACAGATTGCGCGCGGCGATGATCTTCTTGCGCTCGCGGTTGGATTTGAACACCAGATCCTCGATCACCTCGGTGACAGGGGCCGGGCGGGTCATGAAATCTTTGCCGAGTTCGGTCCAAGGCACGACGATGTCTGGCAACAGCAGATTGTCTTCCACGGCATGCAGCTCGACGCTGGCCAGGATGACCGCAGGGAGCAGGATGGAAAGGCGAATGGCTTTCATAGGTGTGAAGGGTGGCGAGTGCTCAGGCTAGTTGTTCTTGGGCGCGGTCTTGTCTGGCGCAGGCGCTGGTGGCGGGGGAGCAGTGCCTTCGAGGTTGGGAGGGACGAGCAGCAGCGGGGCCACTTTCGGCACCTCATGCACGGGCAAGACCGGCTCCGTGCCGGGCAGCGGGGCCATCATGATGGCTCCGGCGCTGGAAAGCTGCTTTTCCTCGAATTTGGGGTCGTAGGGGAAGGGTGGCTCGGCCTTGGCGAGAATTTCCTTCTCGGTGGGCTTGAAGTTCCATTGCTTGCGGGTGCCGTCGATGACGAAATTTTTGTCCCAAATAATCAGCGCACCGCCACGGCGGTCCTCATCACGGTTGGAGCTGGAAACCTTGTGGCCGAAGGCAACGCGTTTGGCGACTTCCAAGGGGGAGAGATCGTAGTCGAAGCCGACGAAGGCGATTTCCTTGATGAGGTTCACCGGCACCATCTGGCAGACGAACTTGAGGTTGACCTGGTAAGGCCGCGCGCCGGTGAGAGCGCCGGCTGGCACCTCATACTTGCCCCAGCGCTCGCCGTTGGGCAGCAGGACTTCGGCATGCTTGCGGGCACCGCCGGGACGACCAAAGAGAATGCCAGGCCGCGTGTCGGGCCGGATGTATGGCAGCGGGTCGATGATCTGGTTCACGGCGAGCACCTGCTCGCGCTCGCCACCGCGCAGATTGCGGACGATGAACTTCGACTGGAGATTGAGCAGGTCGCCATCGACCTTCCAGTTACGATCCTCGGACAGGATCGGTCGGCCGCGCTGGTTTTTCCAGGACGCCATGCTGAGCCGGTGGCTAGTTTTGGGCGCGTTGTGATGCACGAAGGTGGAGTGGATGTCACGCACGTCGCCATTGGGATCGCGGTCGCCGGACTGGTAGAGGACGCGGCCTTGAGCATCTTTGACGGTGACTTGGAGGACCATCAGGCGCTCGGCATCGAAGCCGGTGGGGACGCCGTGGCCGTCCGTGCCGTTTTTTACCTGTACCTGGAATTTCAATCCCTTGGCGTCATCACGGGTGATGACGACATCGCCGAGTTGAATGCCGCGGCGGAGGATCTGCTGCCGCTCAATGTGGATGGTGTTGAGATTGCGGAACTGCTCGTTGAGCAGGATGCGGAAATCCATGCGGTACTGGCGGTCGCTCCAGGGCCAGGGCAGTTTTTCCTCAAGCTTGGGGTCGTCACGCATGCGTTTTTCAAAGGAGCTGGAGGCATTGCCCCAGCCTTCCTCCCATTTGAAGGTGAGGGTGTGCTTGAGGCCGGCGCGTTCCTTGACCTCGACGCTGCCGTCAGGCTTGGTCTCCTGTTTCTGCATGTCCCAGAGCAGGTCGCGGATGCTTTTGGAATGCGGGAACATGCCGGTGTGGATGATGGAGTAGTCCGGGCCGACAAACATGTGGTTGGTGCGCTTGCGCGGTGTCGTTGGGGCACCGTAGTCGGGATCACCTTCCTTGGCCCAAGCGGCGCCGCCGATGCGCGCGGCGGGGGCGACCGCGTAATTGGCAGCGCCTTCGGCGGTTTTGGCACCGGGGACTTTGCCCATGTGGCAGTCCTGGCAGTTGGTGTTGTTTTTTGCGGCGGGCGAGTTCTTGAACTGGGTGAAGGCTTCTTCAAGACGGAAGCCATTGAGCAGGTTCACGTCATGGCAGGAACCGCAGAAGGCGGAGGTGGTGATGGGATCGAACTTGATGGCATCACTGTGGATTTTCTGCTGGCCCTGCGATTCCTCGCTGGTCTTGAGGTTGGGATTGGCTGCGATCGTCTCCTTCAAAATCGCGCCGCCTTTGGGGCCAAACACTGAGTCATAGACGTTGCCTTCGACGATAGCGGTGCGGCCGCTGACCTTGCCGTAATTGCGGTCCACGCGATGACAAATGATGCAGGTGATGCCCTCGACGGAGGCGGGATGGCGCTTGAGGTTGCTGGTGAACAGCGGCTCCTCGCGCTGCATGCCGATCTGGGTGTGGCAGCGAATGCAGAAGTCGCCGTTGGTGCCGGCGGTGCGGTGCAGGATG
>JBDNIB010000042.1:0-1619 GCA_041688535.1 Prosthecobacter sp. | reverse complement strand
GGCCACCCGAAATGAGCACACCGGCCTCCATGTTCTTTTCCATCGCGTGACCTGTCAGGTTCGCACTGGTGATGAAGCAAATGCTACCGTCGGCGACGGCAACCTTGGCGTGGACTCGACCATCTGCAAACGGATCGGCCTTGTCATGCCACGCAAATAGCTGTGCAGCTGGGACCAGTAATTTCATTTTGCCGATCGCGTCGAACGAGATACTCCCGCCATGGTCCTGTGACAATTCAAGAAGCATGAAGATGGTCACGCCACGTTCTATCGCGGCATTCAGCGCTTTCACGATGGTGGAGACGTCATAGGCCACGAAACTCGTGACAAAAAGAGTCTGGCTCGCAGCGTTGATGACCTGCAGTAGCGCCTGTTCCGTTCGGCGGGCAGATACGAACGGCGTCGTCGGTCCAGTCCAAACGAGTTCAGAGGACTGCTCGGCGGCAGACTTTGAGAACATGTGCCCGGCCGCCAGCAGCATCGAAGCCAGTTCGTCAGCGCCAATCGAAGTTGATCGCCAGGCATCGACAAGTTGATCCAGCACTCCCATGGCAGCAGGCGTACCGACGACGCCGGAAAGCACTCCGGCGGCCTTGTCGACATCGGTTCGTCGAATCCGGGATGCAATCGCCTGAACCTTCTCTGGCGAAACGAGACAGACCACGGCTGCCACCGCATCAAGTAGCGCCTTCATCTCAGAAACCCTTGAAGAACGCCGCCTCGGTGCGCTCGAACGTAGGCACCAGCAGTGACCGGTCAAGGTAGCGATTGCCCCGCTCACACGAGGTCTCTGCCACCAGGCTACATGCGTGGCAGGCTGCAGCGTGCAACGAGCGGTCCTTCCTTGGATCATGTTCGGAGCAAAGCGGATCCGAAGAACAGATCTTCGAGCGGTTCAGCGCCTGCGCAAAGAGTCGGCCCAGGTTCTCTGGTTTACCGAGATCGACGAGGCCACCCAACGTACCGTCGGAGTCGGCCGCAGCGGTGTAGATGAGGATGCCAGCCTGCGGATGTTCCCCAGAAGTGTCGGCATAGATTCGCTCACGAATGCTCGCCGCGTTGTACCCGCATTCCAGTGCCAGCTCTCGGATCAAAAGATGCGACAACGTGTGGAGCATCGCGTACCTAATACCCGGGTACCCTTCGTTCGGATCAAGATGCCGTGAATTGCGCCACCCTGTGTGCCCGCCACGAAGCATCTGATCGACCTTTTTGACCGCGTCCAAGGCTTCCCAGACCACGAGGGCATGCTCGTCGAACTGGATAAAAATGCCCTCACCATGAACTTGGTTGGCGGGGACCCAGTCCGACTTGCTTCGCGAGAGGTTTGCCATTTTTGGCCGCTCACCGGGATCGCCCGATTCTTCGGGTGCTTCAACGCGAGTGAAACCCAGCAGTGCGTTTACTTCGCGTAGTCGCTCAAGCAGCAGCACTCTGCTGATGTGAGCGGTGAATCCTTTTGGCGTGCCGACCTTCTTGCTCATGAAGTGCGGATAGTCAGTCGGCGGGTTGGCCTCTGTCAACACATCCCATTCAGGACCCTTAATGTCAGCCTCGCCAACGGCATCCTGGCCGCCGCCGGTGCGATGGGCTTCAATAGCAGCCCAAATGGCCGAGGC
>JBDNIB010000393.1:0-9209 GCA_041688535.1 Prosthecobacter sp. | reverse complement strand
AGTCGGGCGGCGACACTCAAGACCTTACCCACACTTTTTTGACGCCCGATTCAAAGCTAACTTGAGGGTTAGGCGCTTCGTTCACAGGATTTCATTTCAGCATTTTTGGCAAGAGATCGTCGAGTTGGTTCATTATGGCTCCGCCAAATTTAGTTGGAGCACCGTGCTCCGTTGGATCAATCTCGGTGCCGTCGGCCCGAAAAAAGCGGAACCGAGGCGCACCCTCGTCTCTGTCAGCATAGAACGGATGCATTACGGCGGCATTGGCACGGCACGCACGAATCCACTTCGTGTCGAGCGCAGGGAAAAGGACTCCGGATTTGGCGACATAAGCTGTTAACTCGGCATTGTCAGCCTCGGCACGGTAGCCGAGCACGAAACTCACGCCATCTGGAGCCTTTCCGGCCTCTAGCCACGCATTGAGTTTCTTAGTTACTGGGACGCACAGGCTGCAAGTGATGTGCGTGTAGTAAACGACGAAAAGACGTGTCTTTGCGAAACTATCTGGGGCGATGGGGCCCAGCTTGCCTTCGCGTAAGACAAAACAATCTCGTGCGAGCGATGCTTTGAGGGTGACTTCGCGGGTGAGCCCCTGTGCCTGAACGAGGTCTGCGGAGGACTGACCGCGAAGAGGGCAAGTGAAGAGAAGCAACGAGAGAGCGGTGACGGTGAGAGCTAAGGGGCTGCGCATAGACAAAGTGATTGATTTTCTTCTTGGATTGGCGGGTGCTGCAGAACCGCCTAACGCTAGAGGACAGGCGCGCCGGTGTCGAGCTTAATTTAATCAGACGGCTTCCTCGGCGTCGCCTGCTCCGACTTGTTCGCCTTCTTTTTCGGTCGGTGGGTTGTCTTCGTTGTGATCTTCCCTTTCGTAAGGTCTTCGTGATGCGGAAGGAATCGATACGGAATCTTTAAGTATCTCCAATTCAATTCGATCGCCGATGCTTATCTCGAGGCGCGGCCAATCAATATAGTCACTAGTCGAATTATCGATCCCACCGAATGACATATGGAAGTCTTCTTCCAATTCGCTTCGCATACTCGTGTCAGCGCTGCGGCTCATAAAATTCAGAATACAGCTCAGGACTCCAGGTTGCTCTTCAAGCGATATTGTGTGCTGATGCTTGCCATTCACTAGTATTCGGATTGAGGACATATTTTCTTGGCGAACAGTTTCTTATTCTGCACACTCGTGCAGAGTTATGACCCTATATGTCACGAGAATGAAGGTTTTGTCGAGAGTGAAGGCGGTGAGCATCGAAAAAAGAACGAAAATCGGTTATTTATGATGATATGTTGCACGGATATTCATAGGCCAATCGATAATGGGTGATTCCTGCATGTCAATATTTCTACCGTTTCTCCTATGCCACAGAACCCAACACCGGCCCCTTCAGAGGTTCCGAAACCTAAACTAGAGGATCAGCTCCGCAATGCGATCCGGGCCAAGCAAGACCAGGAAAAGATGTCTGGCATTATGACTCTTCGTCTCCTCCTCGTTTGCTGCCTGCTCGCCGCCTTCGCGCAGGCGGCACCGCCGCAGACGCCGCCCCAGCGCATCGCGGGTCTGATTGATCCGGTGGAGGCGCTTAAAGGGACAGACCCTTAATTCCTGTTCTGTTCAACAACCGCTACCTTTGAAGTCGGGCGGCGACACTCAAGACCTTACCCACACTTTTTAACGCCCGATTCAAAGCTAACTTGAGGGTTAGGCCACGGTCGCACGCTAATAGCGCCTCCCACGCTCGACCTCTGCGCAAAAGCCTGCGATATGAATTACCATTGCACCAGGCGAGGTAGCTACTTCGTCTCGGTGAGACACGACCACTCCACAATTGCTGACAGTAAAAATAACTAAATCTCTAAGCAGGCGGTCCGCGTCTGCGGAAGCTGGTCGGAGGGCATCGTATGAAACGGAACCGACAACGTAGCCATGGATGGCATCAATCCGCTTTTTGTTGAACGCCTTGAGCGGAATATAAAGTGACTCAGGCAGTCCGAGATCGAAACACTGCCTCAACAAACGACCAAACTCTCGTTCGCGAACCAGTTCACGAGGGGCGCGATTCTCGAAATAAGTTCTCAGCCAAAAATCCATCACTTGAAGGCGGAGAGAGATCACCTCAATAACGCATCCCGCTTCCGTAGCATGGGTAATGCGAGAAGACAGTTCATCAAAGTTAGCGAGGTGCTGATGAATCCTGTCCTCGGTCCCAACTCGATCTGCTCGAAACATGCGGAAGGTGCCTATTGGTTCCGTCTCGATCCGATGCCATAGTTCGAGATCAGTTAAAGATGGCGGTGGGTTTTCCGTCTTCATGTGGAGGCGCTTAAAGGGACAGACCCTTAATTCCTGTCTTCGCATCGGGCTTGTGTACCTAGCTATATCAAGCCTTTCGCGTCTTGGCTAGTGCAGATGACTTTTTGCGGGGGCGACCGATCAACCACCGCAGCAGTAGTGCAATCTTCATGCAGCTCAGACAGCAGACCAAGGAATGATTCAAGAGACACGGCGAAACACAATCGGCAACCGCGTGAGCGCCACCCTGCCCGCAAAGCAAACCGCAAAGAGACAAACGCTCCGGTGGAGTGCGGTGGCGGCTCCACCACGGGGTTATCCTGCTGCGCAGGCTCTGCGGTTTGGCTTCGCGTGGCGGCTGCCGCTTCGCGGCAGGGCAGTGTCCAACAACCGCTACCTTTGAAGTCGGGCGGCGACACTCAAGACCTTACCCACACTTTTTTGACGCCCGATTCAAAGCTAACTTGAGGGTTAGGCACTTCCGGCTCATGGGTGGAAGGAACTTGGGTAAAATAGGGCGGAGAAAGCAAGGAGAGCCGGAATGACGAATGGCAATGCGACTGAAAACCAAAACCCGAGCGCGAAAACAACGCGGCGATATGCTGCTGGGTCTTTCGGATCAAGCCACCTCTCCGAGAAGGGGCCGAGATAGTAGAAGATATTGGCGAGGCCCATGCAGAAAAGATAGCCGATACCCTGAAACAAAATCGTGAAGACAGTGACCTCAACGTCTTCGATAACGTCGCCGAAGATCTCCAAAACAATGCAGTAAACAACAAATGCGGTGAAGCCCGCAAGAATAAGTCCGAAGTTGTAGCGGAGACTGTGCGAACCCCACCACGCACTTGCTGATAACGGCAGAGAATCATTGGAGGGCGCATCATCGACTTTCATTCAAAGGAGACGTGAGGATGTGCCTAACGAGACAAAGATCAGCGACGCGGAGAAGATGGCGCTGGCCGTGCGGCAGCACTGACTGTGACAGCTTCGGAGCGTTCGCTGAATCGCTTGGTTGAACGAAGCCGCTACGCGGGAGTAGCCAAGGAGCGGGGCGGTGGGTGACATCGGAGCGTGTGGCGTTGGGTGTTGAAAAAAGTCGGTGTGTTGTCGCTGGCAGACGATCCTGGCGGCCCTATGCAAAACACACCTGACTCATTATCCACCTTTATTCGCTTCCTTCAACTCCGCTCTTCCAGTCTGCGCACTCAGCAAGAGTACGTCCGCTGGGTCACTCGACTCGCTAAGCATTGTGGCGTGGTTTGCGCGTCGCTGCTCTCGCAAGAGAGCATCATGCCAGGCGTTGCCTGGGCATTGACCACTGTGCGAACCATTGAAGTGGCTGGTGTGGACCTACACGGAGCCGATCAAAAACTCACCGCACGCGTCTGTGAAGTCGGAGCCTTTCTCGCCCTCTAGCTCCGCGCCTTCTGCCGCAGGCAGCAGCCGAAAGACACCTTGGATATCCTGTACACACTTCGCCATTATGGTGGAGGCACTGCTGCCGCCATCGCCGCCTTTGTCCATGAAGTCAGGCTCGACTGTCCTGCATGCCCGGACGCCCTGCGAACCTTGAAGGAACATTTCATCAATGAAACAGCGCCAGGCCCAGTGAAAGCCTGCCATTTCGTCTATGGGCAGATGACTTCCGGCGAATCCGCAGACACGCGTTTCATGCGCACTTCCCTGCGTCAAGACATGGTAGATGTCGCCGCCCAACTTCTCGACCAAACAAAGTATCGACAGGGCTGACAGGCACTTGATAAGAGCCTACTTTTCGGCGCTCATTCTAACGCTTAGGCGGCCTTCATTACCCGATCTTCCGCAGTTCTTTGGGCCATGGATCATCAAAAGTGCCGCCGCTCTGCCAAAGCGCGATTTCCTCTGGCGTGCAGAGACTTTTCTCAAGCTCACGCATGAAGTGCTCTCGATCACTCAGGGTGCCGATGATGGTGAGTTCATTGAGTCGATCACCAAAAATGGGGTGCGTGCTTGCGAGCTGTTTTTGCAGTTCGGCGATCTCTTCGGGCTGGAGTTTTCCGAGCGGATCTTTGGCCACTGCGGCACGCCAGTAGGCGAGCAGTTCGAGGTCGATGCTGCCAGCGGCCTGATTCCACAGCAGCACTTGCTCGTCACGCGAGGCCATCCAAATGAAGCCTTTGCTGCGATAGATGCCCTGTCCGAGGCGATGGCGAAAGAGTGCCCACAGACGCCGTGGATGAAATGGGCGCGAGTCACAAAGCACGCTACTACTGATGTCGTAGGCGCTGGCTGCACCGGGGCTGTCAGGCGCTCCGTCTTGCCAAGCTCGGCCTAACAAACGAGCACGATCCATGCTGAACTTACCCGTGCCGAGCAGGCGTGCTGAGGGCACTTGGCCATAACTGACAGCGTGGGTGTCGGCGTGAGGATTGAGAATCTCCAGGCTCTTGATTAGAAAAGGTAGATCTTCCGTGCGGACTCGGTCCGTTTTGGTGAGGAGGAGTGTGCTGGCAAATTGTATCTGCTCGGCCAAGAGATTGGCGGTGCTGCGCTGTTGGGATTCTTCATTGCGGATGAGCTGCTCAAAGAGGGCGCGGCCAGCGCCATAGTCTTCGATGAATGCCTTGGCATCGATCAATGTGACAAAGCTATCCAGCGTATAACTTTCTGCACGCCGCGCGATCTCCTGAATCAATGGCCAGGGATGTGTGCTGCCGGAGGTCTCGATGACCACATGCTCTAGGTCTGTGCGTGCCTGCCACTGATCTAGAGCCTGCGCAAATGCTGCACGCTGATCACCACTGATGGAGCCTGCAAAGAGACTAATGAGCGTGTGCTTTTCTTCGGACACTCGTTTCCCCGCACGGATGAGGTCCCCATCCACCTCCAGCTCCGCCATGTCGTTCACGATCACACCGAGCCGCAGTTCCTTTTGCTCGCGGAGCAGCCGACGCAGGAGCGTGGTTTTGCCTGAACCGAGAAAACCTGAGAGAATGGAGATACGCAACATAAAGCAACTTGATTGCATTAATAAGCAGCTCTATCAAATGCAACTTAATTGCTTCTTATGGCCACCTCTAAACTTCCAGTCACTGTCCTGTCCGGCTTCCTCGGCGCGGGTAAAACGACGCTTCTCAACCACATCCTGCGTAACCGTGAAGGTCGCAAAGTCGCCGTCATTGTGAATGACATGAGCGAGGTTAATGTGGATGCTCAACTCGTGAAAACGGGTGATGCACAACTCTCCCGCACTGAGGAAAAAATGGTGGAGATGAGCAATGGCTGCATCTGCTGCACGCTGCGTGAAGACCTGATGCTAGAAGTCGCCAAACTCGCCAAGGAAGGCCGCTTTGATGCACTCATCATTGAGTCCACTGGTGTCTCCGAGCCGATGCCAGTCGCCGAAACTTTTACCTTTGAGGATGAGTCGGGCCGCTGTCTCAATGACCTAGCTCAGCTAGATACCATGGTCACCGTGGTGGATGCACGGAACTTCCTGGAAGACTATCATAGTGTGGATGACCTCCAGACCCGTGAACTCGGAGTCACGGGTGAAGATGCGCGCACCATCGCTCATTTACTCACCGACCAGATCGAGTTTGCCAATGTCATCCTCATTAACAAAACCGATGCGGTCACCGCTGATGACATCGACGAGATTCAGGGAATCATCCGCGCCCTGAATCCCAAGGCAAAAGTCCACCTCACCACGAACAGTCAGGTGCCCCTGAGTGCCGTCATGGGCACCGGCCTCTTTGCCATGGCTGAGGCCGAGCAGAGCACCGGCTGGCTAGATAGCCTCAGCGGCCACACGCCAGAGACAGAGGAGTATGGCATCGGTAACTTTGTTTATCGTGCGCGCCGCCCATTTCATCCCCAGCGATTCAGTGATCTTTTGCGTAGTCATTGGGAAGGTGTGATCCGTGCCAAAGGCATGTTCTGGCTGGCCACTCGCAATGAACTCGCCGGCTATGTTTCCCAAGCTGGTGTGCTGCGTGACACACGCGCCATGGGCTTCTTTTGGAGTGCCGTTGCTGAAAACGAATGGCCACAGGATGAAGAAAGCCTAACCGAGATCCGCACCAACATCCAAGGCGTCTATGGCGACCGCCGCACAGAGATCGTCATCATCGGTCGTGACATGGATAATGCCGCACTTACCGCCAAATTTGAGGCCGCACTGCTCACCGACGCTGAATTTGAAAAAGGCCCCAACGCATGGATGCAACTGCCAGATCCCTTTCCACAGTGGGTGCCAAATGATGCCGCGTAAGGCACCTGCTAGGAAAATCCGCTTAACATTGTCTCACACAATTCGAGAGACGTATTTTTCGCGTGGCTACCTCTGCTTCTGAAACGACTCACAACTATGCCAAGCATGACATCATGCCCTGCTCTCTCTGTGAAGGCACATTTGTCTGCTTGTGTAATCGCGCAGGCGACTGCCCCTGCGCTCAGGTGAATCTCACCCGTGATGAGTCCGAGTGGATCAGCTGGCAGACAGATGGAGACTGTGTATGCATCCCCTGCCTCATGAAGCTACGGACTCAAGCGCGTGAAAAGCTTGGCTGAAATCAAACTTTAGGAAGTGTGATGCGCTGTTTCTGGCCCTGATACTTGCCGGCGCGTTTTTGATACGAGGTGCCGCATGGCTCGCCTTGGAAAAACAGCATCTGCACGATACCTTCATCCGCATAGATGCGGCAATCTGCGGCGGATGAATTGGAGAACTCTAGGGTGAGATGGCCGCTCCAGCCTGCTTCCGCAGGCGTGACGTTGGCGATGATGCCGCAGCGCGCGTAGGTGCTCTTGCCGACACAGATGGCCGTGACGTGTGCGGGCAGACTGAGCTTTTCCACGGCGACGCCGAGGCCATAGCTGCGCGCGGGGAGGATGAAGTAGTGACCACTGGCATCGGCTTCCAAAGCGACCTTTTCCAAATTGCGCGGCTGGAAGTTTTTCGGGTCCACCACTGTGCCGGGGATGTGGCGGAAGACTTTGAACTCGTTGGTGGAGAGCCGCAGGTCATAGCCGAAACTGGACAGACCGTAGGAGAGGACTTGCGACCCGCCGTCAAGCTGGCGCACGAGCTTGGATTCAAACGGGCGAATCATGCCTGCGCTGGCGAGTTCGGTAATCTGGCGGTCATTGAGGATCATGCGGGTTTTAGCATGAAGAGCGTAAGCACTATTGCAAATAACTTGCTTTAATTGAGGGCACTAAAAAAGCCACCACGATTTTCACCGTGGCGGCTCATGGGACAGTGGACGCAGGCTTAGCCGTGGCACTGGCAGGCGTTTTCGCAGCAGCCTTGGCCGGATTTGTGGCCGGTGGCGCAGGCTTCGCTGCAATAGTCTTTGCCGTTGCTGGCGACGTGATGGCCATCGCTGACTTCACATTTGCAGTCAGGGCAGGCACAGGCGGTGTTGGATGGAGTTGTCATGGCCTACATATGAACATACGCTCATATATTTGTCCATTGGTTTTTTCCGAGCATGCGCTTTGATGCGAAATGACCAAGAAAAAAACTGTGAAGGATGAGGCCGTCTGCACGGAGCATCACGCCCCCAGCACCAAATCCGGCGCTCGGGCGAAAGTGACACTGATGGGCGAAGATGAAGCCCGCAGCATGGCGGAGTTCTTCACTGTGCTGGCGGACCCGAACCGCCTGCGCTTAGTGTCGCTGCTGGCTAATGATGAGTGCTGTGTGTGCGATCTAGCGGACAAGCTGAACATGAGTGAGTCAGCGGTATCCCATCAGCTCCGTGCCCTGCGCGCAGGGCGGCTGGTGAGCTATCGCAAGGAGGGGAGGCAGGTGTTTTATCGCCTGCATGACCAGCATGTGCTGGACCTCTACACGACGGTGCGGGAGCACTTGGCGGAGTAGTCACTCCTCCGCATACGGCAGCATCTGAAAAGTCTCCATCAACTCTGCGGCACGAGCTACAAGCATGGAGATCGTGAGATCAGTCGGGGCAGTTCAGGCGGTCTTGCGCAGGGCATGCAAAGTGTAGCAGAGCAGCAGGCAAGCGACATCGGTGAGCACGATGCAAGGGCCCGTGGGCACGTCCCAGTGATAAGAGGCGATGACGCCGGTGCCAGCGGCGAATAGGCCGATGAGGATGGAGCAGATGACCATCTGACGGAAGCTCTGCGCGACCAGCTTGGCAGCGGCGGGCGGGATGACGATGAGGGCGCTGAGCAGCAGCGCACCGAGCATCTTCAAACACACCGTCACGGTGGCGGCGATGAGCAGGGCGAAGACATAGTTCAGCCAGCCTGTGCGCAACCCTTGAACATGGGCCAGATCAGGGCTGAGGGTGGAGAGCGTGTAGGCGCGTGATTGCCATGCTAGCAGGCCGACGACGACCACCGCAAGTGCGCCCTGATGCCACAGATCAGCGGGGCCATTCGCATAGATGCTGCCGAACAGGCAGCCATCAAGCAGGCGATATTTGCCCAGCTTGGAAATGACCACGACTCCGAAGGCGACACTGCCCGTGAAGGCAAAGGCGATGACCGTATCCGGCTTCAACGTGGTCTTGTGAAACAGCCAGGCCATGCCGCTGGCGAGCAGGAAACTAAAGGCCAGCACGCTGACGAAGGGATCGACCTGCCAGTGCCACTGCTCATGCACGAGGAAGCCGAGAGCCACGCCAGTGACGGCGGAGTGAGCGAGCGCATCGCTGAAAAACGACATGCCGCGCAGGGTCACGAAGACCCCGAGCAAAGCGCAAGTCGGCCCGAGGATGAGCGCGGACAGAAACGCATAGCGCATGAAGTCGTAGGACCAGAATTCGGCCAGGCTCATGGGTCAGCCGTGGGGGTGGAAGTGGATGCGACCAGGGGCGAGGGCGGGGCCGTAGGCTTCGGCTAGGAAGTGATCGCTGAGGACCTCATGGGGCGGGCCGAGGCCGCAGAAGTTCTGGTT
>JBDNIB010000392.1:0-4754 GCA_041688535.1 Prosthecobacter sp. | reverse complement strand
GATTGCCCTGGGTCTGGACCATGGTGAAGGCGGGCACGGCCAAGCTCGCGAGAATCGCGATGATCGTGATCACCACCAACAACTCGATCAGAGTGAAGGCGTGGTTTCGTTGCGTTTTCATAATATGCGTATGTTTATGGGTTGGTTATGATGTTATAGGGTTGGGGAAATTTCCCCTTCCACCGCCATTAGACCCAACCGGAGCCGAAAAGGCGAGAAAAAAATCACGCCAGGGCGATCAGGCTCACCTTGGCCTCTTGGCAGAGGCGAAAAACCTCCGCCTGGGCCAAAACCAGCGTCAGTCCGGCCTCCACGGCGATTAAATCCACCCCGGCGGTCGCCGCCGTGCGGATCGTATCCGGTCCGACCACCGGCACGTCAAAACGCATGTCCTGCCTGGGCTTCGACACCTTCACCATCGTCGCGCCGCCGCGTCCCAAGGCACCGCCGCGTTTTACCGCCTCGTTGGTGCCTTCAAAGGCCTCCACCGCCAACACGGTGCCGTTTTTTACCACCACCGTCTGCCCGATGTCGAGCCGGCTGCTTTCCTTGGCAATTTTGAAGCCGTATTCCGCGTCTTCCTGCCGCCGTTTCTTGATCTGCGGCCCGGCGACGTGTCCAGCGCCGGGTATCAGGTCTTCGAGGAAGGTCGTCGCGGGCAGCAAAGTGATGCCGTCCTTTGCCAGTTCGTTGGCGATGCCGCCGAACAGCGTCTCCGCGTTCCGCTGCTTCAGCTTCGCCATCATGATGAGCGTGCGGAAATCCGGGCGCAGGTCGAAGAGGTTCTTCGGGGCGATCTGTCCCACCATCACCGTCTGCGTCACGCCCTGCTTCTTGAAAAAGGCAATCATCTTCCCGAGTTGCCCCACGCGGAACCACTCGATGGCATCCACCATGTCCGCCAGCTCCGGCTTCGACTCGTTCGTGAATGCCGCTGCCACCAGTTTCTTCACGCCCGCCTTGCGTGCCGCAGCCACGAAGGTCTCGGGATAAATGCCGTTCCCGGCGATGAGGGCGATGTTTTCGAGGTTCGGGGCGGTCATTGAGGTGTGGAGACAGCGCTGACGCTATGGCCTGCTGGTCATCGCTCAAGCAAATTCGAGCACCCGGCCGCACCCGCAGTTTGGGTAGGCGGCTGCCCGCCTTGCAATTCATCCGGCATGGCGGACAATCTGCGCACCGATGAACGCTCCCTCCGCATGGCCGACTGATTTCTCCAACGTCTCCGACGAGACGCTGGAACAAGCGCAGCGTGCCTTTGAGGAATTTTATCCGCAGTGTTTTTGGTTCATGCCCAAAAGCCTGAAGATCACGCGCGAACTGGTTAGTTCGATCATCGAAGAACTGAAGCTCAACGGCGGCCACGCCGGCTTCCGACGAGCTGCTGAGCTATGCCGCTAACCGCTGTCCAGCGCGAGGTCTTCGAAGTGATTCGCGGCTTGCGGTCCGAGGATAGCTATGTCGCCGGAGCCACGGTGATTCACCGTGCGGCGGGTTCGATGCGCTTTTCGGATGATGTGGACCTTTTTCACGATGCGGTGGAGCAGGTAGGCCGCGCTGCGGAGCGGGATGCTGCGGCGCTGTGTGCGGCTGGATTCAGTGTGCGCTTTGATGAACGGCATGTGCTCGGCGGTAGTTTTGCCCGCGCGATGCTGCATAAGGGCGACCTCGCGATGAAGCTGGAGCGGGCTTGGGACTCGGCTTTTCGCTTTTTTCCGCTCGTGCCGGACGAGATGCTCGGTTTTCGTCTGCATGACTTTGACGCAGCCACCAACAAGGTGCTGGCCTGCGCCGGGCGGATCAAGATTCGTGACTTCGTGGACCTCATCCAGCTCGACGAACACTATTTGCCGCTGGGCCGCCTCATCTGGGCTGCGTCTGGTAAGGATGCGGGACTCACGCCTGACTGGATCATTAACACGATCACCCGCACGGCACGTTTTCGCGCGGAAGACTTGGCGCAGGTGCGCTGGGCCATCCCTTGCACGCCGATACAGCTCAAACAACGCTGGCTCGCTGCTGTGGAGCGTGCTCAGCAGTTCATCAGCACGCTGCCGCCGCAGACGCTCGGTGCGGTGTTCGTGGACGCGGCGGGGCAGCCGGTCAGCATCGCTGCGTTTGATCCTGCGGTGGAGATCGCCCACTACGGCAGTGTGCGTGGTGCCTGGCCACGGCTGGTGGAGGAGTAAGTCGGCGCAGACGGAAAGCCCCTGCTTCACAGTTTGAATTTTTCAGACTGCCCCATGAACGTCCGTGGATTGTCCCAGGCGACGCGTTCGATCATCTCCGTGCTCCAGCCGCGCTGCCGCATGGCTTGCATCGTCTTCGGCACGGCCAGGGGGTCGCTGATGCCCCAGTCGCAGGCGCTGTTCATCCAGATGCGCTCGGCCTGGCGGTGCTCCAGCATGTCGATGGCGCGGTTCGGGGTGCATTTGCTCTCAGGATAAAGCGTGATGCCGGCCCAGAAGCCGTGATCGAGCACATGGTCGATCGTGTGCTCCTCGACGTGGTCGATGATGACGCGCTCGGGCTTGATCTTCGGGAAGTTTTTCAGTGCATCGACGATCAAGCGTGTGCCCTTGAGCTTGTCCTCCAAGTGCGGCGTGTGGATGAGCACGAGCTGGTCGTAGTCCTGCGCGATCTGTACATGCTGCTCGAAGATTTTCAGCTCGTTGCGGCTGTTCTTGTTCAGGCCGATCCCGCCGATGCCCAGCACGCCGGGTTTGTCGATGAACTGTGGAATCAGCGCGATCACATCCTCCGCCAGCTTTACATCCTCGGCTTCCTTCGGATTGATGCACAGCCAACAGTAATGCTGAATGCCAAACTTCGCCGCACGCTTCGGCTCATACTCGGTGATCTGGCGGAAGTAGTCGTAGAAGCCGTCGGCGCTGGCGCGGTCAAAGCCGGCCCAGAAGGCCGGCTCGCAGATGGCCTGACAACCGGCGATGGCCATGCGCTCGTAGTCGTCCGTGGTGCGGCTGACCATGTGGCCGTGGGGTTCGATGTAGTTCACAAAGGTTCTTAGTTCAGGGTTCTGAATAACGAATATCAAACAAGGAATCTCGAAGTTAGAAGGTTTCTCATTCGGGCTTCATTTCGTGATTCATCATTCCTTGTTCGATATTCGATGTTCATGCCTTGTACGCTCCAATCGCCCCCTGCATCGTCGCCTTCGCAATCGGCTCCGTACTTGGATCGCTGAAGCTCAGCAGCACCTCCTTGGCACGTTGCGGTTCATTCTTGGAAAGCAGGGAAATCGCGTTTTTCAGCGCCTGCACGCGGAAATCGCCCTCCTGACCGGCACGCTGCACGCGGTCGAGAAAGGCGGCGAGGTCGATGAGCTTTGAACGCGAGTCCATGAAGCCGAGATCGACCAGATTGACGGCGGTTGGGGGTGTCCAATCAGGCATGTTGAGGAGAATAGGCAGCGCATGCCGAGCCGCAAATGCCAATGCGGCGGGAGCGAGCACCACGCGTGTCCTGCAATCGCCGGGTTTCACGGGAACCGCAGGCGGGTTTGTAGGAGCCGGAAGCTCCCAGACTTGCGTGGCATCATAGTTGGAGCCTGCCAGGCGTTCGCCGCTGGGGCTGAAGGCGAGGTGGTTGACCGGACTGATGAAGTCACGCAATTCCTCCAGGCGACTGCCCGTCTCCAGATCCCAAAGACGGATGCAGAGGTCGGTGGAGGCGGTGGCGAGGATGGGCCGGGTTGGATGCCATGCCAGCGCGGTGATGGGACCGTCGTGGGCGCGAAATTCCTGCTGCACGGCCAGCGTCGCCGTGTCACGGATACGCACCTTCTTGTCAGCCCCGGCTTCGGCGAAGCGGCGGCCATCGGGAGCGACGGCGAGCACGTTCATCGCACTGCTGCGGGTCGCAGTCTGGGTGATTTTGCCGGTGGTGGTGTCCCACAGGAAAATCCATTCTTCCGAACCGGGCATGCCCCGGTCGACCTTGGTGGAAACGAGTCCGAGTGGGTGCTTTTCACCGCTCCAGCCGAGATCCCAAAAACGTTGCACATCCTTTCGTTCCAACGTCACCGGGATCGCGCCAGTGTCGGAGTCGAACAACTCCACGAACGTGTTGTAGTTCTCAATCACCGCGAGCCGATCTCCCGTCGGACTGAGGCGCAGCAACTGCACCCTGGATTTCGGTTCGAGGGTAGTGACAGGCTTCACACCTGAGCTGGTCTGTCGCAGCAGCGAGACGGGAACTCCTGGGTGCTGTGCGCCGATGGCGACGTAGCGGCCATCCGCGCTGACGGAGAGAGCCAAGCGAGACGTTTTGTTGGCAGGTTCCCACAGCACGACGGGGCTGCCCGCCTGTAGCTTCGTCAATGCGACATGGGCACCAGGAAGCCGCGAAAAGAGCAGGTCTTCGGAACCAAAGAAGGAGGCACCTAGCTGCAATGCCGTTAAGCAATGATGGTGATTTCATACAAAGATGGCGAGGTGGATGAAGTGGGCGAGGTCATGCGCGGCCACTTTTTGATGGGTTGACGCACTTTACGATCACAACTCCTCGGTCTTCTCGGCGGCAGGGCAAAGGCCGCGATCTGTTGTCGCACTCGGCGCACTAGCTCGCGTTGCGCCGCCTGGTCCATCAGGCCTTGCGCGGCGCTCAACACGATCCACAACGCCTGCATGTGCTCCAGGCAGATGCTCAGGCTGATGCGCACGGCTCCGGCGGCCTCCACTTCGCCGCCAACTTCGGCCGCTACGGCCAGCCGCTCCTGCGCGACCAGCGCACAG
>JBDNIB010000391.1:0-6739 GCA_041688535.1 Prosthecobacter sp. | reverse complement strand
CCAGACCTCAAACGCTCTCAATCCACATACAGCAGCGCGTTGCTGCTCATCAGCGCATGGCACAACGCGGTGAGGCCGAGCAGCGCGGGATCGGCGGCCGTTTTGGATGCTGCGCCGAGCTGGACTTCGAGTGGCACGGGGTTGGCCTTATAATACTCTGTCTGTGCCTGCACAAACTCGACACTCTGCTGCACGTCGGACTCGGACGGCGCCCGGCCATGCACCAGTTTCCACGCGAGGCGCACTTGGTCGGCGGTTTCCTTGCCGCCCTCGGCTGTCACACGCTGGGCGAACTGCTGCGCATGCACGCGCATGATGGCGCTGTTCATCAAGAGCAAGCTCTGCGGGCTGACGGTGGTGACGGAGCGGGCATCGCAGCTCGGCTCCATGATCGGCGCGTCAAACGTGGCGAACATTTCCAGCGGGCGCGAGCGGCGAGCCTGCACATAGATGCTGCGGCGAAATTCATCACCGTTGAGCGGCACCACCTTGCCACTGGGACGGCCAGCGGTGTCGGTGGTGTCGATGCCGATGACCACCTGCCCTTCCTCATTGAACATGACCGGCACGGGAGCGCCGCCGACCATCGGATTGAGCTTGCCGCTGATGGCGAGCAGCGAATCACGCAGCGTTTCGGCCTCCAAACGACGCACGTTCATGCGGCTGAGGAAATGATTATCGGGATCAATGGTGTCACGCGTGTCATCGCGGGTCGAGGCCTGCCGGTAGGTGCGGGAGGTCATGATCTGGCGGTGCAGTTGCTTCACGCTCCAGCCGCGTGCCATGAAATCAGTGGCGAGCCAGTCGAGCAGTGCCGCATGCGTGGGCTGGCTGCCGAGCAGGCCGAAATCTCCTGGCGTGGCGACGATGCCTTTGCCGAAATGATGCATCCACACGCGGTTCACCATCACGCGGGCCAGCAGCGGGTGTTTGCCATCAGTCAAAGCGTTCGCCAGAGCCAGACGGCGGCCGGTGGTGGGCAGCGCGGCGTTTTTCTCCGGCAGCTCGACCTGTCGATGCGCGGCGAGGACGCTCAGCTCGCCGGGCGTCACCTGCTCCTTCGGTTGGTCGTGCTGACCACGGTTGAAAATGAAGGTCGCAGGAACGGCCGCGGGTTTCTTCGGCAGCTCGGTGAAGGCATGCAGGAATTCCTCGACCGGCTTGGTGGCACGCACCGCAGCGGCCTCGGCGGCCATCTGTTTGATCGTGTCGGCATGCTTGGTCTTGTTGGTCGTATCGTAGAGATAGAGCGAGTTGGCGCTGAGCTGGTTGATGCGCGGCCAGGCTTTGAGCAGCTGCGTTTGCTCAGCGCTGCGCTTTTTCACCTCGGCACGATAAGCGGTGCGCAGCGCCTCACGATCCTGCTCGGGCGCTTTGGCGAGTTCTTTGACCAATACTTCGGTGATGAACTCCTCGCCCTTCGCCAGCCGTGCGGCGTCGAGTTTTTTGGCCTCGACCTCAATCTTGGCCGATGCGGCGGTCTGCGCCTCAGTGTACAGCGACACGAGCCGCCCAGCGGGTGAGCGCCAGCTTTTCGTGTCAAAGGCCGGCTCAAACACCGCGCGCAGCCGGTAGTAGTCCGCCTGTGAGATCGGGTCGTAACGATGATCGTGGCACTGTGCGCAGCCGATGGTGAGGCCGTAGAGCGAGGTGCCGACCATCTTGATCGTGTCGGCGATGTTCGCGTTCTGCGTCTCCGCGTCGTTCTTCTCGCCGGTGCCGTTGGGCGGCATGCGCAGAAAACCGGTGGCGGCGATTTTTTCGATGGCGTCTGCCGGGAGGTTCTTAAACGGCTGCGGCACCATTTCATCGCCCGCAAGCTGCTCGCGCACGAACTGGTCGAAGGGCTTGTCCTGATTGAAGGCGCTGCTGACGTAGTCGCGGAACTTCCACGCCCATTTGCGCTCCAGATCCTTCTCACCAAAACCCTCGCTGTCCGAATAACCCGCCGCGTCCAGCCAGTGACGGCCCCAGCGCTCCCCGTAATGCGGTGAGGCAAGCAGGCGGTCCACGAGTTGCTCGATACTGATGGCTGGATGCTTGATGTAGGCCGCCACAAAGGCATCGACTTCGGCCGGAGTCGGCGGTAGACCGATCAGATCGAAAGTGGCACGCCTGATGAAGGTGACGGGGTCAGCTTCGGCCGAGAACGTGAGTTTGTTTTCAGCAAGCTTGGCGGCGATGAAGGCGTCAATACTGGAGGCCGTTTTTTGCGCGGGTGGTTTCACGTCTTGAATCGGCTGCAAGGACCACCACGCACGCTCCTCATCCGTAAACGCATGCTCAGGGCCAAGCTGCTCCGGCTCAGGACGTGCGGTCGGCGCACCTTGGGCGATCCAGGCTTCGAGCGTGGCGATGTCGCGGTCCTTGAGTTTCGCCTTGTCCTTGGGCATCTCGCCAGCCTTCACCAGTTCGAGCAGATGACTTTCGTCCGCCTTTCCCGGCACGATGGCCGGGCCTTCCTTGCCGCCTTTGCGAATGAACCGCGCCAGCCGCACATCCAGCCCGCCTTTCGTCACGCCTTCCTCGCCATGACATTGAAAGCAGTGCGCCTTCAAAATCGGGCGCACGTCTTTTTCAAATGTCAGCGGCGCGGCCGGAAGGGACACGGCAGCTAGCATCGCACAGGCGATGATTAAATGGGAGGAACGAAACATGGCCGTGGCATACGCGCTGGAGCGCGAGGCTCTTGCAGCAGCGATGCCGGGTAAGGTTTCGAATGCGGAGCGACTACTTCGACTTCTGACACCCCATCAACATGCCCCGAATGCGTATGGCACGCGCTGTTGTAGCTCGGTATTCTGATAGCGAGTCGCTCACGCTGCATGGCATTCACTTCCCCGCCACCGCGTCATCCATGGCCGTGTCGAGCACGTCACAGGCTTCGCGGAGGGCGTCTTCGGTAACGGTGAGCGGCGGGCAAATTTTGACAGTCTGGCCCCAGGCACCGACGGGGGCGAAGAGCAGGACGCCGCGCTGGTAGCAGAGTTCGATGATGCGGTGGGCGAGGTCGTGATCCGGGGCCTTCTCGCCCGCCTTGACCATCTGGATGCCGGCGACGAGACCGGCGCAGGTGACGTTGCCGACGACGCGCGGATGCCGCGCCTGGATGGCCTTGCAGCGTTCGTGCAAAATCGGGCCGAGGCGAGCGGCGTTGCCGGTGAGGTCTTCGGCGAGGAGTTTTTTGATGTTGGCGACGGCGGCGGCGCAGCAGATGGGATTCCCGGTGTGCGTGCTGGTCATGCTGCCGGGCGGGAACTGGTCCATGAGGTCCGCTCGACCGATCACGGCGCTCAAGGGCATGCCGCTGCTGATGCCTTTGCCGCAGCAGATGAGGTCCGGCGTAACGCCGTAGTGCTCGAAGGCCCAGAACTTGCCGGTGCGGCCAAAACCGGCCTGCACTTCGTCAAAGGTGAGCACGACCTGGTGTTCGTCGCACCAAGCGCGGAGCTTTTGAATGTATTCGACGGGAGCGAAGTCGGGGCCGACGCCCTGATAGCTCTCCATCATCACGCCGGCGATGTTTTCGGGCTTCATACCGCTCTGCTTGATGGCTTTGAGGAAGCCCTCGAAGGTGCTGTCGCTCTCCCAGTAGCCATCCGGGAACGGGACGTTGATGATGGCCTTGTCGAGATTCACGATCCAGGTCTTCTGCCCGCTCATGCCGCCGGCCTGCTGGCTAGCGAGCGTGCGGCCATGATAGCCACGATCAAAGCCGATGATGCCGATCTTCGACGTGCCGCCAACCTTGATGCCATGCGCGCGGCTGAGCTTGATGGCGCACTCCGTCGCCTCGCTGCCACTGCTGAGCAGGAAGACTTTGTTCAATTCCTTGGGAGCGACCGAGGCGATGATCTCCGCCGCTTCGAGACGCTCTTCACTCGGGAAAACGTAGTTGTGAATGAGGCCGCTGTTGATCTGGTCGATCATGGCCTTGCAGATTTCCGGCGCGGCGTGGCCGGCGTTGGTGACGAGCACGCCGCTGCTCCAGTCGAGCCACTGGTTGCCGTACTTGTCGAAGACGTAGATGTCCTGCGCCTTCTCCCACACGATGGGCGGCATGCCGCGCATGGAGAGCGGTTCGACCTCGCGCATGCGCTCCAGCATCGGCACGCTGTCCGGGTGCGGCACGGCCGAGACGATGCGGCGGTGCTTGGTGGCGACGAGTGGAACGGTTTGCGGAGTGGTGCTGAATTCTTTGCCCATGCCACGATGATGCATGCCCAGCGATCACGCGGCTACGCGCTTTGCAGCCACTCGCGGTATTTTTGTGCGCTCAAGGATTCTCGGCGCTCTTCTGCGCTTTCAAGTTGCCGCTTGCATCTGTTGGCCAATAGGCACCGTCTTCAATCCATTCGCGCAGCATGCCGATCTGGTCGTCGGTGAGGCTGACCTCCGTGCGCGGCATCATTTTGGAGTGCGTGCCGCCGCGCTGGATGGCGCTGACGAGCAGGCTGCAGTCAGGGTCCGCCGGCAAGATGTAGTCGCGACCGGTGGCGCTGCGGATAAAAGCAGTGGCGTTACTACTGAGATTGAGTGCTGGCGATGGCAGCGTGCCGTTGTGACAGCGCAGACAGTGCTCTTGCAGCACGGGTTTGACCTGCGTAAGGAAATAATGCTCACGTCCGGATTTGGAACGTGATGCGAGCGAGCAGCCAACGAAGAGCAGCGGAATGATCATGAAAAGAACACGGTACATGCAATGAGTTTATCAGAACCTCCTTGCCGGGCTATGCGGGGATTGCGCAAAGCTGCGCGAGGACTTGATGAGCAACCGAAGTGCCGAGTCCCATCATTCGTCACGCTTCCTTTTCGGCACCTCGGGTAGCGGCTGGCCTTTCTGCCGCGCCTCCCACTCGGCGTAGCCTTTTTTGCTGCGGTTGCCGAGGTATTTGTAGGTGTCAAAGATGGCCGCATTCCCGAGCATGCGGGGATCTTTTTCGTCTTTGAGGATGCCTTCCATTTTCGCGCGCAGATCTTTCTTGATGGAGGCAAACTGAGGATCGGCGGCGAGGTTGTTTAGGCACTCGGGGTCTTTGACGATGTCGAACAATTCCTCTTCGGCGCGGTAGGCGAAGGCGAGGTCGTAGAACAGGCCCTTGTTCTCGATGATCCAGGTTTTCGTGGGGCTGTCATCGCAGTTGCCGTAGCCGGTCACCGGATCGCAGGCAGGCCAGCGCTCGGGATGGTAGTTGTGGCTGTAAAAGAAGTCGGTGGTACGGATGGCACGCACTGGATAGCCCCAGTCGTTCGGCCGACCCATGTCATGCCGCTCCTTGCCAGCGAGCATGGTTTTTCGATCCTCGATGAAGCCGCTTTTGTCACTCTTCAAGATGTTCACGAGGCTGCTGCCGCTCATCTGCTCGTGGTTCGGCAAACCGGCGAGTTCGAGGTAGGTCGGGGCGAAATCACGCACATTGATGAAATCTTCGACGACGCGGCCTGGCTTAATGCCTTTGCCCCAGCGCATCGCCAGCGGCAGATGATAGCCATCCTCATAAATCTGCCCCTTCACGCGGGGAAACGGCATGCCGTGGTCGGAGGTGACGATGACAAGTGTGTCTTCCAAGATGCCCTGCTTCTCCAGCAGGTCGAGCGCTCGGCCAATGTGCGAATCAGCCCACTCGACCTCAATGGCGTAGTCAGCCAGATCACCGCGCACGACAGCGTTGTCGGGGAAGTAGCCCGGCACTTTCACTTCCTCGAGTTTTTTGCCCAAACGCACGCCCGAATCCAGTTCGTAGGAGCGGTGCGGCTCCTGGAAGCCCATCCAGAAACAGAACGGCTTCTGCGCATCACGCTGCTGAAGGAAGCTGTCGAAATTGGTGGCGTAATCGTTCTTGCCGATGCCTTTGGCAGGCGGGTCCGACTTGGCGTCATCGAAGCTCGGCCCGGCAGGATTGCGCGTGCGGCCATTGAGTTTGAAATCGCCCGGACCCCAGCCCTTGCCGGTCAAACCGACGCTGTAGCCGGAGGCTTCGAGCAGGTCGGGATACACCGCGAATTTCGGTGGGAAGATGCCACCATGGTTGACGGCCTCCTCAAGCTGCCAGGAGTTGCGCCCGGTCAAAATGGTGGCGCGGCAGGGGCTGCATTTGGGATTCGAGGTGAAGGCATGCTTGAACAGCACGCCCTCCTTCGCCACGCGGTCAAAATTCGGCGTCTTCACCCAGTCACAGCCATACGCGCCCGCATGCTGCCAGCCCCAGTCGTCGAAAATGATGAATAGGATGTTCGGCCGTGGCGCATCGGCGGCCTGAACGGTGGAAAAGAATGCGAGTGTGGCGACGAGGCAAAGGAGCAGTTTCATCTGCGTTGAAACGCATCTCATGTCCGGTTGTTTCCAGGAAAGCTGCCGCTACACTCCGCCTATGACGATGCGCAATTATTACGACTGGCAGACCGCCGGAGGAGCTGGCGATGTGATGCGTCTGGTCGAGGCGCTGGAGCGACTGGAGATTCCGTGGTGCATGATCGGCGGACTCGCGGTGAACCATTGGGCAGAAGAGCCGATGGCGACTGCTAATGTCGATATTGTCATCGCCACCGACCGGGTCGTGGAGGCGGTGCAGTCACTGACAGAAGCAGGCTTCAAAGCCAACCGCTTCGACTGGTCCATCAATCTGACCGGCACCTCCAAAGTGAGCGTGCAGATCAGTACGGAGGATTTTTACCGCGAATTCACCGGCCGTTCGGTGCCTGCGGATGTGCATGGCATTCTCATGCGCGTCGCAAACCT
>JBDNIB010000390.1:0-2794 GCA_041688535.1 Prosthecobacter sp. | reverse complement strand
GATGTAACGAAAAAGCCACTGGAGGTTGCATTGTTCGGGCATTCGATCAACGGAGGCCTTGTCATTTCGGAACACTGTGAGTCGACGGTTCCGGGGCTCTTCGCCGTCGGCGAAACTGCTGGCGGACCCTACGGTGCGGATCGCCTGGGCGGCAACATGCTGCTCAACTGCCAGGTGTTCGGCAAGCGCGCGGGTCGACGTGCCGCGGAGGTTGGTCAGCAGCGGCGGGCGCATGCCACAAAACATATGGGGCCCCCCCCGCTGGCCCGCCTGGGTCCAGCCGGTGGTGCGCCCGTCAAAGACGCCACACGGCGGATCAAGCAGATCATGACTGACGGTGCCCTCGTGGTGAGAAACGAGCGTGGGCTCGCCAACGCGGCACAGCAACTGGGTGCATTGCGCGAGGAAGTAGACGCCGGCCGCTTTGAAGTGGGATCAGTCAAAGACATGATTGAGCTCAACGAGGTTTCCAGCATGCTGGAGACCGGCACCATGATGGTGGCTGCCGCCAGAGTGCGCAAGGAGACGCGCGGCAGCCATTACCGCGATGATTTCCCGTCGTCCGATCCGGACATGGCGCGACCATTGATGATTCGCTGCGGCAGCAGTGGTCCTCAAGTCACGCCGGGAACGTTCGAGTCAGTCAGGTGACAGCATGAAACCGGTCATGACTATTGAGCGGCATGGCCGCGTTGCTCACCTCAAGCTGAATAGGCCGCACGTGCTCAATGCAATCGATGCGACTATCTGCGAGACGCTGAAACTCGAGATTGCCGCGCTTGAAGCAGATGCGGCCATCGGAGCCATTGTTTTGTCGGGGGAAGGCGAACGGGCATTTTCCGCCGGTGCGGACCTGGCCTACATGCGGGCGCTTGAAGGCGGCGCACCGCTACGTCGCTTCATTGAGCTCACGTGGTTTGCTTTCGATCGATTGGCAGCTTCGCCACTGCCGAGTATTGCCGCACTTCATGGATACGTGCTTGGCGGTGGTCTCGAACTTGCGCTTGCCTGCGACATGCGCATCGCCGACGCGACTGTGCAGATCGGGCTGCCCGAAATGGGCCTCGGAAGTGTTCCGGGCTCGGGCGCTTTACAGCGCCTGCCTGCGCTGGTGGGAGTAGCGAAGGCCACCGAGCTGATCATCACAGGAACGCGCATCGGTGCAACAGCAGCGGAAGCGGCCGGCCTCGTGAATCGTGCGGTCGAAGCGGGTCGCGCGGTCGCGACAGCGCTTGAATGGGCAGAGCTTGCGGCCCAGCGCCCGCCGGAAGCATTGCGCTACATGAAGGTAGCGCTCCAAGCCGGACCACAGAGTGGCATCGCGGCGGCGTTGCATGGCCTCATTTCGGACACTTGCCATGCCGATCGCCGCTACAAGGAAAAGACGAATCGGTTCCGCGAACTCGACAACTAGAAGGGGACAGGAATGGAAGTTTATCGAAAGGTGCTCGATCAGGTGGAGAGAGCCCAGGCAGCGCTGACCAGTCTGTTCTACGTGCTCACCATCGTGGTCGTTTCATTCCAAGTGGTGAATCGCTTTGTTCTGCACTGGCCGGTCGTGTGGACCGCCGATTTCGCGGTGATCTGCTTCATCTGGCTTGGCTTTCTCTGCGCCAGTCAGAGTGTGCGCAAATCCGCTCACTTCCGCATGACCATCCTGTTGGAGCGCCAGTGGAAGGGGGGCGGTAAGCGCGTGCTTGAAATGTTCTCCCTGCTGGTCATTCTCACCTTGTCCGGGGTCCTTCTATTCGAAGGCTGGCGCATCACCGTTGACGGGCTGAGAGAGGTATCTCCCGGACTCAGGGTCTCGATGGCATGGGCGTATGCAGCCGTACCCGTTTCCAGCTTCACGGCATTGCTGTTTGGAATTGAAAAGCTGCTCCAGCAGATTCTGGGCTGCGCGACAGACGCGTCGACTCTTGAGAAAGTTGCCTGATGGATCCTATCCTCCTATTGTTCCTGCTTTTCTTCGGACTGATGGTCCTGGGTGTGCCGATCGCCTATTCACTCGGCACATCCTCACTCGTGACCATTCTGCTCGAGGGACTGCCACTGGCCATCGTTGCGCAAAAGGCCTACCAGAGCCTTGACAGTTTCATTCTGCTGGCAGTGCCCTTTTTCCTGATCGTCGGCACGTTGATGAATTCCTCCACCATCACCGAGCGCCTGCTCGATTTGGCGGGGGCCATGTTTGGCAGAACGCGCGGAGCGCTGGCGAAGGTCAATGTGGTAGCGAGCATGATGTTCGGAGGACTGTCGGGCTCGTCGGTCGCCGACGTCGCCGGTATCGGTTCCGTGCTGATCCCTGCCATGATCCGCAACGGATACTCCAGGCCATTCGCGGTAGCCGTTACAGCTGCGTCCTCCACCATCGGCATTATTGTCCCGCCGAGCATCTTCATGGCAGTCTACGGGGCAGTTGGCGACGTCTCGATCGGTGCGCTGTTTCTTGCCGGGTTGGTCCCAGGCCTGTTGATCGGACTGTCACAACTCGCCTACATCACGTACCTCGCCCGCAAGGAAAATCATCCTGCCGGCGAGCCTTTCAGCATCAAACGCCTGGGAAGGGCAACACGGCGTGGAATCATGCCGTTCGGCGTCACCGTGGTCATCATCGGCGGCATCGTCGCGGGCATCTTCACCGCGACTGAGGCCGCTGCGGTCGCCGTACTGTATGTCCTCGCTCTCGCCGTTTTCTACCGAACCCTGTCTTTCGGCAGCTTCAACGCTTCGCTGAAAGAGGCAGTAGGCACTCTCGGCCCAACACTCTTTTGTGTTGCCATGGGAGGGCTGT
>JBDNIB010000389.1:0-3396 GCA_041688535.1 Prosthecobacter sp. | reverse complement strand
GTCGATGGTGCCGATCTGGAGCGGCATGACGAAATTCCCGAAAGCGGCGAAGCCTAGTGGCACAATGCCGAAGAACACCATGATGGTGCCGTGCATGGCACCGAGCATGTTGTAGATCTCCCCGTTGAGAGAGCCGTCAGTATTCAGCCAGCGGCCAAACATCTCCTCAAAAATGTAGCTGACGCCTGGAATGGCGCGGATCGCATCAATCGCTGGCAGCGGCACGCCCGGATAGGCGATGCTCCACCGCATGAGCAGCATGAGGAAGAAGCCGAAGAGCAGGAAAATCATGCCACTGAGGCCGTACTGGATGCCGATGACCTTGTGATCCGTGGACCAGATGTATTTGCGCAGGAAGCCCGGCTCGTGGTGATCGTGCGCATGGTCATGCGAGTGATCGTGGGCGTGATCGTGGGTGGTGGCGGCGCTCATGAAGGATTCAACGTTGCAGGTTCAAGGGTGGAAGGCATGCGCGAAGTCGAACTCGAAATCGGCGGTGGCTTTGCCATCACGCACAGTGATGGACTTGGATACGCTTTGGGGAAACTGCGGGTGCCATGCTTCGACAAAATAATCACCGTCGGCAAGAGCACGATTGATGATAAAACGGCCGTCAGCGCCGGAAACGGCGGCGTGAACGCCCTCATGCACAAACACCCAGGCGTTCATCCAGCGGTGCACGTCGCACTCCAGCCGGTAAATACCTGGAGTGAGGAAACTCTTCACGTTTTCATCCCCGCGTGAGGGCTGGCCGATGTTGTCGATGTTTTCACCCTTGGCACGCGTGCCGGCCTCATGACGGGCGATGCGGATGTTGTGGAAGGTGAGGTCGCTGTTGTGGAAACGCACGCTCTGGCCGGGCTGGATAGCGACGGTATGTGGCAGGAAGGCGCAGTGAGTCTGGTCGATGAGCGTGGCTGCGACGGGCAGATTGTCGGCACGCTGGCTGCCGCGCACACTGATCACGACATCGGCCAAAGCACCGTCGCCAGCGACGCGCCACGTTGGGTCGATGATTTCACCATGGCCGGTGCAGAAGGGATTGCCGCCGACATCGACGACCTGGCGCAGCTTGGCTGCAGCAGCGCCGAGCAGCGCCACCTTGCCGGTGATGCTGGGTGTTGCCGCAATGGTGACCGCAGGTGCGAGCGAAACCAGCTCGGGAATTTTACCGCAGCTCACGTTGGCAACCAACATGACGACTCCAAAGGCAACCCAAGGTGCCTGGCGGGAGACGGCTTGCTTTACACAGATCATCGGGGTTCGGAATTACTTGGCTGCGGTTGCGGCAGCAGCGGCGGTGGCACCAGGACCGGCAGGAATGTCCCCAGGGACGTTTTTGTCGGCAAAAGGCTTCAGATCGGCATCGGTCCACTGCGCGGCGCGTTTTTCCTCCTTACGCACCTTCTCGACCATTTCCTTGGTGATCATGGTGGCCTCGTTGCCCCACGAATTACGCACAAAGGTCAACACGTTGGCCAGATCTTGCCCACCCATGGCGGCTCCGAAGGGCTGCATGCCATTGGGGATGTTGTAGTTCTGCCCCTGGACGGTGACTGGGCCGATGATGCCGTGCTGGAGGATACGGATTATGCGCTCCGTGCCACCCAGAACGTATTCAGAACCGACCAGCGGCGGAGCGATGCCTGGATTGCCCATGCCACCACCACCGTGACAGCCACCGCACAACGCGTAGCCGCTGCTGCCTTTTTTCATCGCCAAAGCGAAAGGATCAAGCGCGGCACCACCGTCGCCTGCACCCGGACGTGGGTCACCGCCGCCGACGTTGGCGAAGGGATTGCTGATGCTGAAGCTCCAACCGCCGGTCATCGGACCAAGCTGGCCGCCAGCCACGATGGCGACGAACATGAGCAGAAACATCGCCCACAACGGTGCGGGCTGGCTTTCGGGAGCGCGGTCTTCCTTCTCACGCTTCACAGCGGCGTGAAGGCGGTCGAGGTCAGTGCTGTCGGGATTGGCGGAGGCGCTCATGGGGGCGTGCGGGTCGCGGGAGGGGCTATTTTTTGGCAGGAGAGGCGGCGACGGCGGCCTGTCCGGGGATGAGATAATCCTTTTTCAGAGACTGGAGATATTTCACAAGGTTGTCGGCCTCTTTCGTCGGTACGACTTCGTAACCAGCGGGCGGGGCAAATTTCCTCGGCAGTTTCAGCGCATGTTCCGAGGCCGGGCCTTGGATCTTCTGCAGCGTGTACAAATGCTTGTAGGCCGGCATCGTGCTCCAATCATGCACGGAACGCGGGGAGTAAAAATGCTGATGCAGCGCGGCGGCATCCGGTGCGCGCCAGCCAAAGTTCGCGAGGTCAGGACCGACCCGCTGAATGCCGAGCAGGGCGTATTTTTCACTGAGGTAGTCACGCAACTCGTTCGAGCGCACGGCCACGGCGGAGCGGGCCTCCTGGTCCTCGCCCCAACCCTTGTACCAGCCGTCCATGCCGAGTTGCGGCGGGCGGATCATCTGCGTGTGGCACTGGTTACAGCCTTCACGGATATAAACGAGCAGACCCTGGCCGTTCACGGGAGCGGGCGGATACATGCCTTCGACACCGTCCGCCTCCTTGTCATAGGCGACGGGCGTGAGCTGTTGGTACTGCATCGCCGGCAGGACGATGAGGCAAAGCCATGGCAGCCCGAAGGAAGCGGCGAGACCGAGGATAAAGGTGCGGAAGTTCATTAGGCGTGTGTTCCGGTGGGAAGAGCGTGGTCGTCATGCTCGTGGTCCAGCAGGGTCGGGGCCGAACTGCGGCGGCCAAGACCGGCGACCATGAGCAGCAGGTGAAGCAGGAACATGAAGTTCGAGAAGCTGATGAGAGTCCAGGCGACCGCGCGCGAAACGACGTACCCTCGGGAGTTGACGACAAGGTTCATGAACGTCTGATCCCAGTTATCAGGGTTGTTGAAGTCCGCGCCCTGCTGCCAACCGCCGACGAGGCTCATAATGATGATGGTGCCGACGCCATAAACGGAGAACCAGAAGTGGTTGCGGATGAGACGCACGCTGAGCCATTCACAGCCGGTGAGACGCGGCACGATGTAGTAGATGGCACCGAACACGCACATGCTAAAGAAGCCATACACGCTGACCATCTGGAAGGCATACCAGGATTGGGTAAACTGCAGACCCGAACCGGTCCAGAAGGCCGAGTTCAAAGCGAGCACCAAGCCCGAGACGGGATAAAACATCGCGCCGAAGAAAATGAACCGTAGCGTCGGGCTGGCGGCGACAGCACTGTGTTTGCCGAGCGTGGTGAGGTGGTGATTGAGGCCGACTAGAGCCACCGGAATGAGCAGGAGCACGCCAGCGGTTGCACCCACCGCGGTCATCCAGGCTGGCAGCGGACCGCCCATGTATTTCTGCATGCCCGTCCAGCCGCCGCG
>JBDNIB010000041.1:0-3649 GCA_041688535.1 Prosthecobacter sp. | reverse complement strand
GATGGCAAACCGCTCGGCGTGCTGGTGAACTACTCGCAGCACTACTTCGGCAGCAGTCCCGTTTCGTCAGACTACTTCGGCCTCTTCTGCGGGCACCTCACCGCCAAAATGGGGCAGCAGGGCGATGGCAACGGCTCCTTCGTCTGCGCGATGAGCCAGGGCACCAGCGGCGACCAGATGTGGATGGATTACGGCGCGCAGAAAAAGAACACGACCATCAACGAATACGCCTCCGCAGTCGCCGACAGCGCCATGAAGGCACTGCAAACCGTGACATACGTCGATCACGCCCCGCTCGGCATGATCGAGAAGACATTGGAACTCAACTACCGCGTCCCCGACGAAAAACGCCTCGCCTGGTCCCGCCCCATCGCCGCGAAGATCGAAAACGACGTGCCGAAGACCAAAGAGGAAGTCTATGCCCGCGAGGCGCTGCTCCTGCACGAGCGTCAAAAAACAAGCGTTAAACTCCAGGCCATCCGCATCGGCGACCTCAGCATCGCCACGCTGCCGAACGAGGTGTATGCGATCACTGGGTTGAAGTTGCGGGAGTGGTCTCCTTTCAAAAGGCACTTCAACATCGAACTTGCAAACGGTGCAGAAGGATACATTCCGCCCTACAACCAACATGTATTGGGCGGTTACACGACTTGGCCTGCGAGAACCGCTGGTTTGGAGGAAAGAGCGGAAGGAATAATGATCACCTCCTTGTCCTCCGCTTATTTTGAACTGTCCGGAACACCGAGACAAAATCCCAAACACGAAAACGGCATCTATGCTGAGGAGGTTCTGCGTTCGCAGCCTGCCAGATATGCACGTCTGGAGAATTGGGGGGCATGTCAGTTGGCGGAAGGAACTCCCCACCCCACTTGTGCCGTCATGGCTGATGGCGGATTCGCCACTTACCTGCCGGGGCCGGGCAGCGGCCTTGGTTATGGAGACGAGTCAGCTCTCACATCCTCTGCCTTCTCCGGGCCACACCGGATCAATCGCTGCATTCACATCGCCGGCGGGCATTTGCGGACATCCTTAAAGAACACGGAGAGAAAGCTGATCAATGGGAACTGGCAGACTGTGGACATCACTCCGCCCACATCCATCGCAGTCTGGTTCTGGCTCGGCCACGATAGCGGCGCGAGTGATCGCACGGGGGAGTTGATCAACGCGCTTGGTGTCAGCTTGAAGGCGCATCAGGACGCGCAGCATCGCGTCAGGCTCACCTTGGGCGGCGAGGAGACGAAAGAAGAGCTGTTCGCGAACGACTGGCACTTCGCGGTGTTGATTCGCGATGGCGTAAACGTGCGTGTGCATCTCGATGGCAGTGAAAAGCCCGTATTAACAGGAAAGACCGGGAAATCTGAGGATGCGGTGCTTTTCGGCCAAGGACTCGAAGGACGGCTGGATGAGATCACGATCTGGGATCGTGTGGTGGAGCCGGAGTTGATCGCGAAACTCTGGAATACCTCAAAGGTAGCCGAGGATAACACACGTCACGCCGCAATACGGAAAGAGCAGACAAAACGGACGCAACTGCAGTCCTCGGCGTTGCTGAAGGGGCATGAGGACTGGTCGGCATCGCTGCGGTTCCGCAACACGAAGGCGAACAATGTCAGCCCCGTGACCGCTTATCTCATTTCACGAGGCCCGAAGGGCGATTCGCAAGCTCCGGGTGATCATCTCGGCATCGGTGGGAGCTACAAAGACTCGCTGCCAGGCCGGATATTTGTGTTCAATGGTAATGCGGCGGATCAAATCGTGCGCGGGAAGACGACCATCAAGCCGGGGACTTGGAATGACGTGAAACTGGAGCGCAGCGGCTCGCGCGTGAAAGTGATGCTGAATGGCAAGATGGAGATCGACGCCGAACTGCCTGTTACCGCGCCTGGAGCCACGGAGTTGTTCTTTGGACGACGCTGCGATGACTTTGCACCGCTGGAAGGCGAGTTTGACGATGTGACCGTCACCGGTTTAGAAAAGCCTGCGGCTGCTACGTCCGCGCCAAAGCTGGAGTTGGCCTCGCAACCGCTCTCGCCCGAAGAATCAGCGAAGAAGTGGCATGTGCGCGAGGGGTATCGCATCGAACTCGTCGCGGCGGAGCCGGTGGTGCTGGATCCGGTGGCGTTTGATTGGGATGAGAAAGGGCGGCTGTGGGTCGTCGAGATGGCGGATTATCCGCTGGGCATGGATGGCAAGGGCAAGGCCGGTGGTCGCGTGGTGATGCTCGAAGACACCGATGCGGACGGACGCTATGACAAGCGCACGGTCATCGTCAGCGATTTGAGCTATCCCACCGGCATTCTGACATGGCGCGAGGGCGTGATCGTCACTGCGGCACCGGACATCTTTTACATCTCGCCGGTTGGCACGAAGAAGGTGCTCTACACCGGCTTCAGCACGGGCAATCAGCAGCTCCGCGTGAACGGCCTGCGCTGGGGTATGGACGGCTGGGTGTATTGCGCGGCGGGGGCGCACAACAGCGGGTATAACAAGGGAACAATGATCGAATCGAAGCTCACTGGCGAGAAGATCGACCTCGGTAGCCGCGATTTCCGTTTCAAGCCGGACACGGGTGAGTTTGATCCGCAGAGCGGCCCGTCGCAGTTCGGTCGCGCTCGTGATGACTGGGGGCACTGGTTCGGCGTGCAGAACAGTTTTCCGTTGTGGCATTATGTTTTGCAGGATCACTACTTGCGCCGGAACCCCTATGTGATCCCGCCGGACCCGATTCATCAGCTCTTCCCGCGCAATCCGCCGGTGTATCCCGCCAGCAGCGCGGAGAAACGTTTCCACGGCTTTGATCAAGCCGGGAGATTCACGAGCGCGTGTGGGATCGAGGTATATCGCGATCGCGTGCTGTTTGATGATGGCAAAACTCACGCGTTCACCTGCGAGCCGTTTCACAACGTCGTGCAGCATCATATGTTGGAGGATGACGGTGTGACGTTCAAGGCCACGCGCGATCCTGCCGAGTCGAAGATGGACTTCCTCGCCAGCGAAGACCGCTGGTGCCGCCCCGTGATGGTGCGAACCGGACCCGATGGCGCACTGTGGGTGGCGGACATGTATCGCTACATGATCGAGCATCCGCAGTGGCTGCCGCAGAACGGCAAGGATGAGCTGTTGCCGCATTATCGCGAAGGGGATGACAAGGGGCGGATTTGGAAAGTAACCCGTTCTGTAGTTCCGCCTTCAGGCGGTCAGGTAACGCACACAGAACCGCCTGAAGGCGGAACTACAATACAAGGCCTCACTTCTGCGAATGGCTGGCGGCGTGACAAGGCGCAGATGGAACTTTCATGGCTTAACAGCGATCCGGCGATGAATGAGGCCCTGAATTCGTTGCCGAAGCCGTTGGATGCTGAAACAACTGTTCAGACCTGCTGGCTCGCTCTCCAAAAGGGATGGCTGCAAACAAAGGACTGCCTTGATCTGCTGAATCATGAATCACCGCACGTCCGCGAACAAGCCCTGCAAATAGCGGAGAAGCTGGAATGGAAGGGCGACGAATCGTCGCCACTCCAAAAGGCGCTGGCGGGGCTTGTGGAGGACAAGGACGAGAAGGTGCGGCTACAACTGGCCTGCACGCTGGGCGTGTTGAAAGGTGATTGGGCGGCGGATTTGCTGGCGGAGCTGTTACATGCAGCTCCGG
>JBDNIB010000388.1:0-2578 GCA_041688535.1 Prosthecobacter sp. | reverse complement strand
GCAGCATGCGCAGGTGCTGGCTCATGGTTTCGCCAAAATTCTCACGCCGATGCGTGGTCACGAGCACCAGGCGCTTCCCAGCCGCCCACTGCTGCATCAGCTCCACCGTCTTGCCGGGACGCCGAGTCGCCAACGTCTGCCGCAGCGCATCCACGACGGTGTTGCCCACCAAGTGGATCGACTCCGCAGGCACTCCCTCATCCACCAGCTTGCGCCGGTTGCGCTCCGTCGCGGCGAAGTGATACGCGGCCACCTGGCCGACGAGGCGGCGGTACATTTCCTCTGGGAAGGGACTCTGCGGATTGCCAGAGCGCAGCCCGGCCTCCAAATGCCCCACCGGAATGCCACGATTGAAAGCGGCCAGCGATCCCATGACCGCCGAGGCCGTGTCTCCCTGCACCAGCACCAGATCTGGCTTTTCAGCCTCCATCACCGGGTCTAGTCGGGCTAGCAGACGACTGCCGAGTACGCTCAGACTTTGACCGGCCTGCATCGCCTCCAGATTGTGCTGCGCGCGGATGCCAAACAGCTCAAACAGCGGCTCCGGCAAGTCCGTGTGCTGTCCCGTGTTCACTGACACCAGATTCACGCCGCGCTTTTCCAGCGCCTGGATCATCGGTGCAAATTTGATCAGTTCTGGACGGGTTCCGAAGCAGATGAGAACCTTGGAGGGCTTGAAGACGCAATTTGGAACCAATTTCATAATTAAAATGATAAATATATATTTATCATAGGTAGGGATATATTATGAAAATTATCTTTTTTGCGCTTACATCATATCAAGGCGATCATTTTTGAGAATGACCGCCTCACTGGTGTATCCTGTCGGCCTCCCTCCTCACTTCAATTCCAGCCGCAAATGGCACGACAGTACTGCCGCGACGCCGAGACCGAGCCAGGGCCAGATGACCACGGTGTAGCGTGGCAGGCCGGGCAGCAGACTGGTGCCGCCGAGGTAGATGAACGTCACCCCAAACAGCAGCACGATTTCCAGCGGGAAAGTGCGCCAGTGTTTCAAACCGATGCCGCAGGCCACCAGAATGAGGAGCAAAATGGGTGCGTTCACACCGACCAGCACCAGCATGATCAACTCCTCGTGTTGATACGAGCGCGGAAAGCCGAAGATGAGGCGGCCCCAGTTGCTCAGCCAGTTTTTGAGCACGTCTTTCGGATTGGCGCGGATGTTTTCAAATGCCTGCTTCTTCAGCGCGGCCTCGCGCTCCTTCACCGGAAGATAATAGTTCGCCCGGTAGAATTCGCGGTGGCCGTTGGCGACGAGTTCCGGCTTGTTCTGCGCATCTTCCTCGGAGAACCAGTGACCGTTCTCTCCCTCATGCGTGCTGGTGGCCCAGTAGAGCAACTCGCCGCCGTTGGTGGACCAGCAGAGCGTGTCGCCGGTTTTCGATTTCGTGTAAGCGAGCCACGGCACCACATCGCAAACGCCAGCGCTATGACCGTCAGCGCCCGCAGCAGCCTGCCGCGCTGGCTTTTCCACACCACGAGAGCGATCAGCAGGAAGGCGGTGGCGGCCATGAGGACATTGCCAAAGAAGACGCGCGTCAAAATCAACCAGCCAAACGCGAACGCGGCGGCCAACACCGCGCCCCAGTGCATTTTTCCTGCGCGTAATGCCGCCGTGAAGGCCCAGGCGAAGCCAGCGATGCAGCAGACGGACAATGCCTCTGTCATCAAATAGGGCGCTGTTCGCACGAGGCTGGGATGCAGCACCGTGACCAGCGCCACCGCCAGCGCCGTCCGGCATACGGCAGCACCGCCCGGAAGGTGAACCACCCTGCCAGCGCCATGAAGACGGCATTGAACATGCGCAGGCCCATCAGCGGCAGCTTCAGCATGATCAGCGGCGCGAGCACCAGCGGGTAGCCGGGACCGTTGATGAGATCGGGCTTCTCAGGCGTGGTGTAGGTGCCGTGCGTCAGGTTGTTTGCGAACCAGAAGTAGCGCCCCTCGTCCCAGATCTTGTCCGGCGTGTGGGAGAGCAGGGTGACAACGATGTACAGCAGTAAAGTACCGCCCAGCAGGAGAAATTCGAGGCGTTTGGTGGAGGATTCCGCTTCAGACATCCGGTACGGTCCGCCCTGCGGGTGTGTTTTGTCAAAGTGCAATCCACTCGGAGGCGAACTGCTCCTTGCGCAAATCCGCTCAGAGGCCATGAATCCAACTCACTTATCCCCACCACCGACCATGATCAAACTCACCGGCATCGCAGACGAAGCAGGCGCATCTTTGGATGTGCAAATCCAGGCCCACCAGGAACTCGGCTGGGACAGCATCGAATCACGCGGCGTGGAGATCGACGGTGTGAAGGGCAACCTGCATGAGATCCCTGACGCGGTGTTCGACCAGGTCGTCGCCCGTCTGGCCGAGAAAAACATGCAGATCAGCGGCTTCGGCTCGCTCATCGGCAACTGGGCCAAAAAAATCACCGACGACTTCAGCATCACCGAAGCCGAGATCAGCCGCGCCATCCCGCGCATGCAGCGCCTGGGTGCCAAACTCATCCGCGTGATGAGCTATGCCGTGTGCAAGGACGAGGGCGGCAAAGATTTGGAGGAGCAGT
>JBDNIB010000387.1:0-2823 GCA_041688535.1 Prosthecobacter sp. | reverse complement strand
TATGTCGATGTCATGATCGGCAACGAAGAAGACTTCACCGCGTCGCTTGGTTTCGAGGTCAAGGGCATTGATCACAACCTCACCAAGATCGAGACCGGTGCCTTCAAGGCCATGATCGAGACGGCGGTGAAGGAGTTCCCGAACTTCAAGGTCGCGGCCACGACGCTGCGCGGTGTCATCACCGCCACGGTCAATAACTGGTCAGCGATCCTCTGGCACGACGGGAAATTCCACGAGAGCCGCAAATACGACGCTCTCGAAATCCTCGACCGCGTCGGCGGTGGTGACAGTTTCGCTTCCGGCGTGCAGTTTGGTTTCATGGAGTTCAATGACGCGCAGAAGGCCGTCGAATACGGTGCCGCTCACGGTGCTCTCGCCTCCACGACCCCCGGAGACACCTCAATGGCGACCCGCAAGGAAGTCGAAAAGACCATCGGCGGCGGCGGCGCACGAGTCGTGCGGTAACACCGGCGTCTCCGCCGCTGCAATGATGATCGGGCCTGTTGTTCACGCTTTGGCGTGAACAACGCGCGCGAGACTCTTGCGAGGCTGGGATGAGCCGCTATTCTCCGCGCCTCCATGGCCACCACACTTTTCACGCCGTCACATGTCTATGAACAGCCTGCTCCGGCGTTCGACATCAACGCGATCGAAACGCCCGCCTATGTGGTGGATGTGGCCCTGCTGCGGCAGAACATGGGAAAGCTCGCGCGGGTGCAGAGTGAATCCGGCGCACGCGTGTTGCTGGCGCTGAAGGGTTTTTCGATGTTCAGCGTGTTTCCGATCATGCGCGAGTATCTGAGCGGCTGCTGTGCCAGTGGCTTGAATGAGGCGCTGCTGGCGCAAGAATTTGGCAAGGAAGTGCATGTCTATGCGCCTGCGTTCAAAGAGCAGGAGATGCGCGAGATCATCCCTATCGCGCATCACCTGAGTTTCAATTCGCTGGCGCAGTTTCGGAAGTTCAAGCCGATGCTGGATGCCGCCAAGGCCGCTGGTCATGCGCCGAGTCCCGGCATTCGCGTGAACCCCGAGCATTCGGAAGTCGAGGTGTCGCTCTATGATCCCTGCTCACCAGGTTGTCGTCTCGGCATTCGCGCCGAGTTGCTCGAAGGCGAGGATTTGACCGGCATCGAAGGTTTGCATTTCCATGCCTTGTGCGAACAGGACAGCGATGTGCTGGAGCGCACCGTGGCGGCAGTGGAAAAACGCTTTCCGCGTCTGCTGGAGCAGGTGCAGTGGGTGAACATGGGCGGCGGACATCATATCACGCGCCAGGACTACGACGTCGAGCGACTCATCCGCGTACTGCGCACTTTCCGTGAGAAATGGGGCAAGGACGTTTACATCGAGCCGGGCGAAGCCGCAGGCTTGAACACGGGCTACCTCATCGCGGAAGTGCAGGACATCGTGGGCGTGCATAACACCACGGTTGCCATTTCCGAATCTACGGCCACTGTAAGTCATACCCAAAGCCCAACCGATTCTTTCACCTATCGCACGCCAAGCGATGCAAGATGCCTTGCGCAAGAACTCTATCGCCGTCTCCAAAATGACGCTCGAAGAAATGATCGCGCAGATGCGGCGGAACGGATCGGTGCCGAGACCGAATCGATTCTTGCGTGGGCGAAAGCTCGCGGATGCCTTGTCTCACCCACGGTCTTCGAAGTTGGGACTGCTTCCTTCAGAGAACTCGAAGGTGGCAATGAACATGAAGTCCTAGTCGATTCAGAATCGAGCAAGGTTCTCAAGCTCACCAGACCGCCGAATTTCGGCGCGAGAGGTGCGGCGGTTGCTTATCTGGAAAATCTCTTGGCCTACGATGTCCTGTTGGGTTTCGAATGGAACTTTGAAGGGATTGTCATCGAGCCTGATGGTGTCGCCATTTTGACCAGCCAGCCTTATGTCAAAGCAGACGAAGCCACGGAGGAGCAGATCGAAGCATATTTCAGTGGCTTGGGATTCATTAAAAAACGCGAGCACACTTTCTTTCGTTCGATTGATGGGATTACCCTCGCGGATGCCCGACCGGCGAATATTTTGCGAGATAGTGACGGCTTCATCTTTCCCATCGACATCCACATTATGGGTGTCTGTGAGGGGGATATTGTCACGGAGGAAGCGGGCACGGCTGTTCTCACTTGCGACATTCTGCCCACCGCCATCCTCGACATCTCCGCCACTGCGCACATGCCGGACACGCTGGAGATGCCCTACCGGCCGCATATCTTCGGGGCCGGACTGCCGGGGGAGCATCCGTATGAATACAAGATGGGCGGCATGTCCTGCCTCGCGGGGGATGTGCTGCAGGGCTACTCGTTCCCTGAACCGTTGCGTGTCGGTCAGCGGCTGGTGTTTGCCGACATGGCGCACTACACAATGGTGAAGACGACAACCTTCAATGGCGTGCCGCATCCCGACATCGCGATCTATGATCCGGCGACGCAGGAATACCGCGTGGTGCGGCGATTCGGCTACGAGGACTTCAAAAATCGGCTGTCGTAGGCTGCGTCAGCGCGCGTCGCGGACCATCTGCTCCATCCATTTGCCAAGCTGCGGCGGCTGGAAGGCCTGCATGCGCTCCAGCAGGCGGGTGTGGTCGTTTTCGACGAGCACACATTGCGCGTGCTCGGGTTTGAGGAAACCGCTTTGGCACATGTGGCGGATGAACTCGATGAGACCGTCGAAGAAGCCGCCGATGTTGAGGATGCCGACGGGTTTGTGATGAAATCCAAGCTGCAGCCAAGTGAGCGTCTCAAACAGCTCGTCGAGCGTGCCGAAACCGCCGGGCAGGGCGATGAAGCCGTCGCTGAGATCGACCATGAG
>JBDNIB010000386.1:0-4900 GCA_041688535.1 Prosthecobacter sp. | reverse complement strand
GAGGCACTGTCCTACTTCCGCACCCGCGTAAACTGCACCTTCGAGCAGCGCATGATCACCGGCCTGCGCGGCCAGTTGCATCAAAAAATCGAGCTACTCCCGCTGCGTTGGTTCGATCATCAAAGCACTGGCGACATCCTCACCAAGCTCGCCGACGACGTGCCCGCCACGCAGCGCGTCATTCTCGAAGGCATCGAGCAGGGCCTCACCGCCCTGCTGCAAATCATCATCACCGCCATCGTTATGCTGGTGGCCGATACGCGGCTCGCGCTCATCGTCCTTGCCCCCACGCCGCTCATCGCCGCCGGTGGCTGGATTTATTCCCGCTGGGTTTCCCCACGCGCCACCGCCGCCCGTGAGGCCACCAGCGTCCTCAATGCTACCCTGCACGACACCCTCACCGGCATCCGCCAGATCAAGAGTTTCACTGCCGAGGACGCCCGCCAGCAAACCTTTCTCGCCGCCAGTCATCAGCTCAAAGACAAACAGACACGCCTCATGGCCGCCTGGGCTTTTTACGCACCCTCCATGACCCTGCTGGGCAATGCGGGCCTCGTGCTGCTCCTCATGGCCGGTTCCTGGTGGTGCGTGCAGGGCCGCATGACGCCCGGTCAGTTGATGGAATTTCTGCTGCTCGTCGGTTTCCTCTACGAACCCATCGCCCGACTTCACGGCGTGCATCAAACCCTGCTCAACGGCCTTGCCGCAGCCAAGCGTGTCTTCGCCATTCTCGACAACGAAACCGAGGAAGACCTCGACTCCGGCCAGCCGCTCGAAAATCTCCGTGGCGAAATCGAATTCCGCGCCGTCACCTTCGCCTACCGCGCCGACCGCCCCGTGCTGCATGAAATCAACCTGCGTGTAGGCCGCCAGCAGACCATCGCCATCGTCGGCAGCACCGGCTCTGGCAAAAGCACCCTCTTCCAGCTCCTCACCCGCTTCTACGATCCGCAACACGGCACCATCACGCTCGATGACATCCCGCTGCATCAAATCAGCAAGCGCTCCCTGCGCCAGTCACTCGCTTACGTCACCCAGGAGGCATTTCTCTTCGCCGGCACCGTCCGCGACAACCTCCAGCTCGGCAACCCCGCCGCCAGCGATGATCAATTGTGGGCCGCCCTGCGCGATGCCAGCGCCGAGTACTTCGTACAGCGCCTACCCGAAAAACTCGCTGCCGAAGTCGGCGAACGGGGCGTCCTCCTCAGCGGCGGCGAGCGTCAGCGCCTCGCCCTCGCCCGCGCCTTCCTCAAAGACGCCCCCATCCTGCTGCTCGACGAAGCCACCTCCGCCGTGGATGTGAAATCCGAGCACCTCATCCAGCAGGCGCTCGCCAGACTCCGTGTCAACCGCACCAGCCTCATCATCGCCCACCGCCTCAGCACCATCACCACCGCCGACGTCATCTATGTCCTGCATCAGGGCCGCATCCTTGCCCACGGCAGCCACACCGATCTGCTCAAAACCTCCGCCTACTACCGCGAGCTCACCACGCACGCGTTTGCCCCAGGAGAGGAAGCAGCCTGATCTCTCCGCTCTGGCTCCGGCAGCCTCCACACAGGGTGCATCGCCAGTCATTTTCCACTTAAAGCGACCGGAAAATATTCTGTCACACAGCACTGATTGCCAGATGCGTGGAACTTTGGCAAGATTCCTGCTTGTTCCACGGCTTACTTAGTGCTGTAGCCCCGCCCCCAAAACCAAAACCCAATAAACAACCCATGAAAGACCTCGTTTACCTCAGCCGCGCCTTCGTCGAATTCGGCCCCTTCACCAAGAGTGAAATCCTCGACTTCCAGAAGCGTGGGCTCCTCTCCGCCGCCGACTACCTCCGCGATGACGGTGCTGACAACTGGCTGCACTATCAGGAATGGCTGACCGTCATCCCCATGCCCGCTCCAGTTGTCGTGCAGAAGCCAGCGGCCAAGGCTGCTGTTGCTGCCGCCAAACCCGTCGCCGCGAAAACCCCGGCCGCCAAGGCTCCTGCCAAAAAGGCCAAGAAAGTCGCCTAACTGATCGGGAGCCGCCGTGCTCCCTCGGTTTGACCGATTCCACCCTTCTGATGCGCGTCGCAGCCTCTGTGCTGGACGCGCATCTTGGTTGGTGCGAATAGCGGCGTGTGAGCGAAGAAGAGCTGATCACCTCCCGCACCCTGCGCAACGAGCTGTGGCGCTCGCTGCCCTCCGGCGTGATCGACACGCTCACCGCCACCTTCGGCATGCTCATCGCCGTGCGTGTGTTTCACATGAGCGATGTGGCGAAGTCCGTCTTCCTCAGCGCCACCAGCGGCGGCATGGTCGCCAGCCTGTTCGTCGTGCCGCTGCTGCTGCGGGCCAAAAGCACCATCTCCCACACCGCAGCGAAGGTCCAAATCCTCGGCGGTGCCTGCATGGCAGTGTCAGCCGCCTTTCCGCATGATGCGCTGCTCTACATCGCTGGTCTCAGCCTCGGTCTGTTCTGCATGTCCATGCAGATCCCGCTGATGACGCAGATCTATCGCATCAACTACCCCGCGCTCAAACGCGGCAAGCTCTACGCCGTCACCGGCGTCACCCGCGCCGCCGCCGCCATGTGCTTCGGCTTCGCCGGTGGTAAGTTCCTCGGCTGGGAAGTCGATAACTACACCTGGCTACTCTGGGCCTTCTCCGCCAGCGCCTTCATCTCTGGCTTCTGGACCTACGGCCTGCCCGTCACGCCATGGGAGGCACCGGAAAACTCCAGCACTAGCCTGTGGAGCTCCATGCGTTGGGTCAAAGCAGACCGCGACTTCCGCACCCTGCTCATCTCCTGGATGATCATGGGCGTGGGGAATCTCGCCGCCGCCTGCCTCTTCGTCGAATACCTCGCCAACCCACGGCACGGCATCAATCTGCCCGAGTTCGATGTCGCCTGGATCACCGGCGTCGTCCCCGTCGCCGCCCGCGTCATCTTTTCCTATCCCTGGGGCCTCGTCTATGACCGCTTCCATCTCTTCACCGTCCGTGCGGTGCTGAATCTCTTCTTCGCTGCGGGCATTTTGTGCTTCTACCTCGGTCACAGCGTCTTCTGGTGGACGCTCGGCATGGCTCTCTGGGGCATGGCCAATGCGGGCGGCAACGTCACCTGGGCGCTCTGGGTCACCAAGCTCGCCTCCAAGCACGCTGTCGCCGAATACATGAGCGTCCACACCTTCCTCACCGGCCTGCGCGGTCTCGTCGCCCCGGCCCTCGCCTTCGCCATGATCAAAGTCATGTCCTTCGACACCTTCGCCATCCTCTGCGGCCTTACCATCCTCTCCGCCAGCGGCTTCATCACCGTCCGCGCAAAAAATAGCGACCCCGCCACCTCCGACCGCCTCAAACCCGGCGCACGAGCGGAGCGGCTGTGAGCAATGAGTCCGCGTTTACTGAAATACGATAACCTCAAACTCAGCGACGCTTCGGACACGGCAAGATGATCGCGAGCAGAGAAATCTGCAACCACCCGGCGCTGCATCGCTTGGTTGCACGGTTCATTCGTAGTGGGTCCACATGCGGATCACCTTGAGGGTGTGTTCAGCTTCATAGACCTGATACACCAAGCGGTGCTGAATGTTGATGCGACGTGAATAGGCTCCGGCCAAATCGCCAATAAGCTTCTCGTATGGCGGCGGAGTCTGGAAAGGATTCTCGGCTATGATGTCGAGAAGGCGTTGCGCCTGTGTCTTGAGGTTTGACGACGCAATCTTCTTGGCATCCTTCTGGGCCTGTTTGGAGAAAACGATAGACCAGTTCACCAGCCTGGATTCTTGGAGGCTTTGGTGAGCGGTTCGGCCATACCCTTACGGATGGAGTCGCGCATACCGGGGATCGAGATGAGGTAGAGCGTCTCTTGAATGCTGCGCCAGTCGGCCTCGGACACGAGCACCGCGTTGGAACGCTTTCCCGTGATTTGAATAGGTTCGTGTGAATCAGCGGCCTCATCAAGTAGCTGGTAGAGTTTTGAGCGAGCTTGGGTCACAGGAAGCGAAGTCATGCTCGAAACGTGCGTTTAAGCGTTCGCTTTGTCAAGTGGCACCTAAAACGCCTAACGTCTCGGGTCAGGTGACGGCGAGCGGGCAGCGTCGCTGATACTACGGCCTGCACAGCGCCGCCGCGAAGAAGCAGTGGGAGCGCCTGCACCACATCCTCGGCACCCGCCCCACACCCAAAGCCCGCGCCGCTGGAGACGCTGTGGCAAGGACATGGAGCTGCTGCGCCTCATCCCGCCGCTGCCGCGAGAGTGGCTCTACCTGCCCGCCCGCGCCCCACCGCCGCCAAAGCCGCCCACCCGAGCATGACGAGCCCCGACACCTCCAGCCCCCATCCACGCGCCAACTCTGCCTCCAGCCGAGTAGGCCGTGCCATGCCCATGCAAGACGTGCGCGCCGCCCAAAGAGCCAGGTCGAGCCATGCTGACAGCCAAGCAGCAGCGCCAAGGCAGCACGGCACACGCCACAAATCATTGCAGGAGCCGTGCGGCACGCCGAAACACCACCCGCATCAGCGTGCGAGCCACACGGCACCCAAAGCAAACCGCAACAGGCCCCACGCTCCGGCGGAGTGCGGTGGCAGCCCCACCACGGGCTTGTCCAACAACCGTTACCTTTGAAGTCGGGCGAAGACACTCAAGACTTCATCCACACTCCTTGACGCCCGATTCAAAGCTAACTTGAGGGTTAGGCACCTTTTGTTAGCGTTTGATGAGTAGCAAGTGGAACTCAAGGAACGGTGAATCTCAAAGGCTTATGTCCTTCCGTTTCAATTTGGCCAGTCTCGCCAGTCTTAAATGTCCACCAAGCTTGGATAATACCAATCTCGTTGGTTTCTTTGGGCGGGATACTAAACTGGCATTCCCCATCAGCTGAGCCAATTGCAAAACCCCTCCGAGGCCTGAAAAATGG
>JBDNIB010000385.1:0-3420 GCA_041688535.1 Prosthecobacter sp. | reverse complement strand
GTCTTCTACCGCATGCGCCTCGCCATTGATGCGAACTACAACGTCCGCCAGCTCGCCACCATTGATCCTGCGCGTGTCTATCTCTCCGGTTTCTCCGGCGGTGCCCGCGTCGCCAGCATGCTCGGTGTCTGCTACGCCGACCTCTTTTCTGGCACTATCTGCTGCATGGGCGTGAATTTTTACACCGACGTGCCCACGCTCGACGGCAAACAGTCTTTCCGCATGAGCTACCTCCCGCACGCCGAGTTCGTCGCCATCGCGAAGGCACAGTGTCGCTACGTCCTCGTCACCGGCGAAAAGGACTTCAACCTCGCCAACACGCAGGCCGTCTATGAAAACGGTTTCAAAAAGGCAGGTTTCAAGTCCGTCGAACTGTTCAACATCCCCGCCCAAGGCCACTCGCCACCCAAAGCCGAATGGCTCACGCAGGCGATCGAGTTTCTGGACGCGGACAAAGCGAAGCCCTGATCACGCCTTCTTCTTCAACTGCGGGAACAGCACCACATCGCGGATTCCTTCCGCGCCCGTGAGCATCATGATCAGGCGGTCGATGCCGATGCCAATGCCACCGGCGGGCGGCATGCCGTGCTCAAGCGCGAGGATGAACTCCTCATCAATCTTCTGCACCTCTTCGCCGGCTTGATGCTCCAGACGCTGGCGTTGGACGATGGGGTCGTTCAGCTCGGAATACCCCGGGCTGATTTCCTGGCCGTTGATGATGAGTTCGTACACATCGACGATCGACTCGTCCTCCACGTTCTGCTTCGCCAGCGGCACGAGCTCCTTCGGGCAATGCGTCACATAGAGCGGATCAAACTGCGGGGCTTCGACGAGACGCTCAAACACATGCTGCGTGACCTCGTAGTCTTCAAAATTCGGCCCGATCTCCACGCCCAGCTCCGCCGCCCGCGCCTTGCGCTGCTCCGGCGTGTATTCATACCACTTCGGATCGATGCCCTTGAGCAGATCCGTGTAGCGCGCACGACGCCATGGACGCTCGAGATTGATCGTGCGCGTCACGTTGCCCTCTTCGTCCTTGTGCTCGATTTTGAGGCCGCCGCAGAAGCTCTCCGCCAAATGGCAGACCATGCCTTCGACCAGATCGGCCATCTTCTCGAAGTCCGCATAGGCCCAGTAGGCCTCCAGCATCGTGAACTCCGGATTATGGCGCCGGCTCATGCCTTCGTTGCGGAAGTTCCGGTTCAATTCGAAGATATGCGTGAAGCCGGCCACCAGCAGCCGCTTGAGGAAGAGCTCCGGCGCGATGCGCAGGAACATCGGCTGGTTCAGCGCATGGAAGAACGTCTCAAACGGCTTCGCCGCCGCACCGCCCGGCACATCCTGCATCATCGGCGTCTCGACTTCCAGGAAGCCGCGCTCCTGCATGTAGTTGCGGATCGCCGCCACCATCTTGCTGCGCGTCACGAAGATCTCGCGGCTGCGGTCATTGGCAATGAGATCCAGGTAGCGCTGGCGATACTTGATCTCCTTGTCGGCGATGCCGTGCCACTTGTCCGGCAGCGGCCGCAGCGCCTTGGCCAGCGGCGTGAGCTTCTTGATGTGGATCGACTTCTCCCCGCGCTTCGTGATGAAGGTGAAACCCTCCACGCCGACGAAATCACCGATGTCCACGAGCTGATTGAACTGCACATACGCCTCGTCGCCCACGTCGCCCTTGCTCAAATAGCACTGCATGCGTCCGCTGATGTCGCCGAGGTCAAAGAATGTCGCCTTGCCCATCTCACGACGCGACAGGATGCGCCCCGCCACGCACACATCGAGCGCCTCCGTGAAGTCCGCCTTCAGCGCACCGGGTTGATGCGTCGTGTCAAACCGGCCACCAAACGGGTTCAGTCCGGCCTTCACCTGCGCATCGAGCTTATCGCGGCGGAATTGCAGGAGTTCGGATTCGGAATGTTCAGGGGCGGGCGTCGGTTGCATGGGCGTTCGGAGGAGTGGGCCGTGCTCATAGCCGTTCCCACGGGTTTTGCCACTGTAAATGCCGCCAGACGGAGCGCGAGTCAGACCAGCTTACGAAACTCATCCGGCGTGAGGCCCGCCGCCTTGGCGATGTTGCCCATGGTGATGGCGTGGATCGGGTTGTGGCGCGGGATAGGCAGCGCATCGGTGCCGTTGCCCATGATGGTGTGTTTTCCCTCACGGATCACGCGCCAGCCCAGCTTCTCCAGCACGCGGATTGCATCTTTGTGATTGATGCCGGGAAGTTTAGGCATAGGCCAACTCCACGTCTGCTGTTTCCACTCGCAGCCCTTCCTCGCGCCATTGCTGGGCGAGCAATTCCTGCCGCACCTCCAGCACCTCGCGAATGGCGTCGCGAATATTCCCCATCGCCTCTTCGCGGGTGGCTCCCTGGGTCCAGCAGCCGGGAATGCTCGTGCAACCGACTGCAAAGCCTTCCTCGGTTTCGATCAGCACAACGGGATACTTCATGCGTGAAGGATAGGGGAAGAGAAAAGCTGCCGCAATCGCTAGTTTGCCAGGACTCTTGCCGACCAAGATTCACTTCACCTCGTAAAACGGAAAGAGCTGCTTGATCTCCTCCGCGCTCGGCCGGCGGCCGTATTCGCACACCTCAAAGGTCTCCGCATATCGCACCGCCTTGCCCTTCTCCTCGCCGTAGAGCTTGATCAGCAGGTCGCGGTACTTCTCCGCCTCGCTGCCCTGACGCGCACCCCAGCGGCGCTTTAGCCACGCACGGCGGCCCACTTCGTCACTGGCCGGTGGCACGTTCTTCATGTGCTCTTCGGAGCCGCCGGCACCACCTTCATAGTGCTGGGAGGTCAGCTCATGGATGCCATCTAGCTTTTGCTCAAAGGAGTCGTCCACGCTCACCGCTATGTCCGGCGTGAAGGGGTAGGGCTTCTGGAAGCCGTCGCTCGAATACAGGAACACCGGGTTCTTCTTCAAATGCGGCACGTCCGGGCAGATGAACGGCACCGTGACCATGAACGCCGCGTCCTGCAGCAGCACACCGACATAGCGATGATCGGGATGATAATCCCACGGCCGATGCGCGATCACGATGTCCGCCTGCCACTCACGAATGATCCGCGTGATGAGCTTCCGGTTCTCCAGCGACGGCACCAGCTCGCCATCATGGATGTCCAGCACCTGCGAAGTCACGCCCAGCTTCTTCGCGCAGGCCGCTGCCTCCGCCGTGCGGCGGATCGCCAGCGGTCCGCCCGCCTCCTGCCAGTGGCCCACATCGCCATTCGTCACCGACACCAGCTTCACATGATGCCCCAGCCGCGCCCACTTCACCGCCGTGCCCGCCGCCTTGTACTCCGCATCATCAGGATGCGCTCCAAAGACAATGATGCGCAGCTTGCCGTCGCCTTTGTCTTCGGCGTTAAGGGTGAATGCGGTGAGGCAGACGAGGAGTATGAGAAAAGGTCGAAT
>JBDNIB010000384.1:0-7372 GCA_041688535.1 Prosthecobacter sp. | reverse complement strand
TGCCTTCCGCGCTCAACCGCCCGCATGTCAGGTGAACAGGATGTGCGTCCCAGCACCAGCGGATTCGTTGTAGAAATCGCCGACGGTTAGCACGCCATCGACGCGGTCGATCAGGTCTTCCTTCTTCAGTTTGAACATGTCCATCGCCAGCTTGCAGGCGAAGATCTTGCCGCCGGAGTCGGAGATGAGTTCGAGGAATTCGCGCACGGGCGGGATGTCGAGCTTTTCCATCTCTTTGTTCATGAGATGTGTGGCAAAGGCGGACACGCCGGGGATTGCGCCCATCACCGTCGGAAACGGCAGGGTCATCGGCAGGCCGAGCATGGGCATCGCCATGTTCAGCGCGGCATTGCCGACGGTGGAGACCTTCAGGCTGTCCAGCGTCTTGTTCGCGAGGGCGTTCAGGCCGAAAAAGGTAAAGAACAGCGAGGCCTCAATGCCCTCCATGCGTGCGCCGTTCGCCATGATCAGCGCCGGGTAAATCCCATCCAGCGAGCCTTTGCTCACGATGATGGACACTTTCTTCACAGGTTGTTTGTCTTCAGGGGTGCTCATAGTCGGAAAAGTGGGGCTTAAATACAGCCGACGGGTTTCGGGATACCGGCGATCTTCGAGGATTTTTTCAAGGGCCCGCCGGGAAACAGATCATAGAGTTCCTTCGTCGTCACGACGCCGCTTTTGCCCATGCTGCGAATCGTGAGCGCTGCGCTCTTCGCGTGTTGCTCGCGCAGGTAACGCACGACTTTCATATGGCCCTCTGTCAGCGCTCCTACGCCCTCCTCGGCCGCGATGGCGGCGGCGACGGCTTCGTTCCATTGCGACGCGTCGGTGAGGTAGCCCTCTTCGTTCACGTCGATTTCATTTCCGGCGATGGTCTTTTTCATGGTGGTGGGTTTGGGTTCTTGAGTTTTACGCAGCCAATTCGGCATTCCTCATTCTGGGACCGTCATTCCGCTCATGCGGCCGGCTTCTTTTTCTGCCTGCTGATGCCCGGCAGGGGCCAGCCGCGCAGCAGCACGTTCCAGTAGATGTAACGGAAGGCCAGTTTGCCGAGATGATTGATCCGGCTTTCCTCAAGCAGCTTCATCGGCCCGAAGGCGAAGGGGAAATTCCCTTCGTGTGGTTCGTATTCGTAATTGAAATCAATGAGCAGCGCCTTGCCATTGCCGGATTCGATGAAGCAGTTGGAGTGCCCGTCGAATTCCTCCTTCAGCGGCTTTCCTGCGATGTGCAGCAGGATGTTGTCCGCGAGTGTTTCGCTTTCAAAGTGGGCCACAGAACCGGCTTTCGAGGCGGGAAGGTTCGTTGCATCGCCGATCACGAAGACGTCTGGGTATTTGAGCGATTGCAGTGTGTGCTTGTGCGTGGCGATGAAATCCAGATCATCGCCCAAAGACGATCGGCGCACGGCTTCATCACCCATGTTTGTCGGCGTGGTGACGAGCAGATCATAGGGCACCTCGCGTCCGTCGAAGCACACGAGTTTGTTGTTCTCCTGATCCACTTTCTCCGCCACGAAGTCGGTGACGAGTTCGATGCCCTTGTCGCCGAGCAGATGCCCGAGCTTTTTCGACGCTTTGGGCTTCGTGAAGGCCCCAGAGAGCGGCGTGACATAAGTCAGCGTGACTTTGTCGCGAATGCCACGCTCACGGAAAAACGTGTCTGCGAGAAAAGTGAACTCCAATGGAGCCACGGGGCACTTGATCGGCATTTCGTTGATGTGAACGACCGCGCGCCCGCCGGTGAAGGACTTGAGCTTTTCACACAGCGCTCGTGCACCATCAAGCGTGTAGAAATCATGCACATTCACCCGCCATTTCGGTCCCAACATGCCCTCGGTCTCTTCCGGTGCCGTGCGGCAGCCTGTGGCGACGATGAGCAGGTCGTATTTGAGTTCGCGGCCATCCTTCAGAGTCACAGAGCGGTCGTCGGCTTTGATCTGATCGATCTCGGCCTGAACAAACTCGACTCCCTTCGGAATGAAATCACGGGTCTGGCGGATGATGTCGCTCTCCTCATACTTGCCGAAGGGGAGGAAGAGAAACCCCGGCTGATACAGATGCTTTTCTGAGCGGTCCACCACTGTCATGCGCCATTCCGAAGCCGGCAGCCGCCTGCGCAGATGGTTCGCCATCATGGTGCCAGCGGTGCCGCCGCCGAGGATCAGTAGATGTTTGCTCATGAGGAATGGAAGGTTGTCTTGCAGGACGGCTATATGCGTGTATGAGTATATGCAAGTTTTAACTCATCTCCGATCTTGTTATCCATGAGCCATCATCTCACCTCCGACGAACGCGGCATCATCCTGCCGTGTCCAGCCTGCGGCACCGCGAACCGCATCGCCTACGCCAAAGCAGCTCAAAGAGGCCGCTGCGGCACCTGCAAGGCCGATCTGCCTCACATCGGCGAGCCTGTTGAAGTCGCCAGCGCCAACGACTTCGCCGCGCTTGTTTCACAGAGCACGCTATCCGTCGTCATCGACTTCTGGGCTCCGTGGTGCGGCCCCTGTCAGATGATGGCTACCGAATTTGCCAAAGCCGCCGCACAAGCTGCCGGTGAGGCCATCCTCGTCAAAGTGAACACTGACGAGCATCAGGACATCGCCGGTCAGTTCCGCATTCAGGGCATTCCAGCTTTCGCCTTGATCAAAAACGGCAAACTGGCATCACAGACCTCCGGCTTTCAGCCAGCAGACCGCTTGCTCGCGTGGATGCGGAGCGCGTGAGGACTTACTTCCGCTTGAACTTCACGAAGTAGTTCTCCTTCAGCACATCCGTCACTTCGCCAGTCTTCTCGAAGCCGGCAGCGGTCACTTCGTCCTCGAAGACTTCCTGGCCGGCGCGGACGTGGCCCATGACGAAGTCGCTGCTTTCGCCGGGGATGCGTTTGAAGTCGATGAGCACCAGCTCGCCGCCGGGTTTGAGCGCTTTGTATAAGGTGGCGAGACTGGCCTGCGGGAATTCGAAGTGATGATACACGTCGCAGATGAACGCGAGGTCGATGCTGGCCTCGGGCAGTTCGACACTGCGATCCGCGCATTGAATCGTCTCCACGTTGGCGGCATTCGCCTTAGCGGCGCGGGCTTGGATATGCGTGAGGAAGTTCTTGGCGATATCGACGGCATAGACCTTGCCCTTGTCGCCGACGGCTTGTGAAAACGGCAGTGTGAACAGACCGGTGCCTGCGCCGATGTCTGCCATCGCCATGCCGGGCTTTAAACCGACGGCGGCGACGATCTTGTCGCGCTGGTGGAATATCTCGCGGCTCTCGGTCTCAAATTTTTGGGACCACTCTTCGACCTTGCGCTTCGGATCGAGGAATTTGTCGTTGATGCCTGGTTTGACGCTGACGTCCTGGGCAAAGGTGAGCGTGGCGAGACCGAGGGTGATGAAGATCAGGGGTATTTTCATGGTGCGTGGTTGGGTGATGATGAGCGTTCTTGGATCATGCCATCTTCGACTTCGAGGATGCGATCGAAGACGTCGAGTGTGCGGTGATACTGCGTGACGGCGAGGACGCCTGCGTTGTGCTCGTGGGCGACTTTAGCAAAGAGCTCCATCACCTGGCGGCCGCGATGGCTGTAGAGCGCGGCGGTGGGTTCGTCGGCGAGGATGAGGCTGGGCTCGTTCGCGAGAGCGCGGGCGACGGCGACACGCTGCTGTTCGCCGCCGGAGAGGGCGACGGGGAGAATGCCCGCACGGGCGCTGACGCCGAGGTAGTCGAGCAGTTCCAAGGCGCGTTTGCGCGCGGCTTTGGGTGCGGTGTCGTTGACTTCGAGGGCGATCTGCACGTTCTCCAAAGCGGTGAGAAAGGGGATGAGATTGGCCTTTTGAAAAACGAAGCCCAGGTGCTGGCGGCGAAGGCGCGCAGATCGACGAGCGGGCGCGGGCCGTCGAGCACGGGCGTGCCATTGATGGTGACTTGGCCGCTGGTGGGCGGATTGATCAGCGCCATGGCGGTGAGGATGGTGGATTTTCCTGAGCCGCTGGGGCCGAGCATGCCCACGGCTTCGCCACGGGCGATTTGCAGCGTGGCATCACGAATGGCGATGACTTCGGTGTGGCCGCTGCCATACACTTTGCGCAGATGAGCGACCTCGACGGCCGGGGCATGGTGGAGGGCTCAGACATCATGCGGAGAGGACGGTGTTCGGCTCCACGCGCAGCGCTTTCCAGATGCCGAGCAGGCTGGCGAGCGTGGAAATGACGAGGACGATGACGCCGAGCGATATGAGGTCTTCCTTTTCAATGACGACGAGGCGCGGAAAGCTCGGGAAGGCAAAACGGCCGATCCACCAGGCGAGAACATAACCAAAAGCGCCCATGAGCAGCGACTGCTGAAGGATCAGCCCAGCGATGACGCGGTTGCGCGCGCCGATGAGCTTTAGCAGCGCGATGTCGCGGATCTTGTCGAGCGTGAGCGTGTAAATGATGAGGGCGATGATGATGGTGGAGATGAGGATGAGCAGCACGCGGAAGAGCCCGAGTTGCCGCTTTGCCTTGTCCACCATGCCGGAAAGCAACAGGTTCTTCTGCTCCGCTTCGGAATACGCGGTGATGTCCGGCCAGGTGCCGAGCGTGGCCCGCACGGCGGCCTCATGGTCGGCGCTTTTCAAGGTGACGAGAATCGCGCTGACCTGCGGCGTGGCGAGCGCGGGGATCTCACGCGCTGAGCCGCTGGCGCGATCCAGCAGCAGGGGCTGCAAACGGCCCAGCTCGGCATTTCCCACCCGGCCGCGCCGCGCGGCACGCTCCAGCCGTAGCGCTTCGCCGGGCACGTCGGATTGAATCGCCAAGGCGTCGCTCACGGTGAAAAAGGCCAGTCCATCACCGCTGGTGCCGACCATGCCGTTGGTGTGGCCCACGACTTCATACGTGTCCTTGCCAAGCGTGATTTTTTCTCCCAGCCGCAGGCGCAGCGAGGCATCGGCGATGATTTCAAAATGTGCCTGCCGCAGCGTGCGTCCGGCCACGAGCGGAATCCACGCGCCCATGTCCTCCGGCCATGACAGCCCCTGCACGACGATGCGTAGCGGCCTACCCAGGTGCTCGCGCTGAATCGTGTGCGAGACAAAGCGCCGCGCCTCCGCCACGCCGGGCACGGCACGCACGCGAGCCTCCAGATTCCCCGGCACGCGTGAGATCTCGGCAAACGGTCCGCGTGTGTCCCCCTGCACCACCCACAGGTCCGCACCCACGCGATCGACCAGCAGCGTCGCTTCATAAATGAGCCCGCGATAGATGCCGCCCATGCCCATCACGATCATGAGCAGCAGCCCGATCCCGACCGTGGTGAAGGCAAAGCGGCCCGCATTGTGCCGGATGTCGCGGATGGCGAGGTTCATGGCGTCGCGGTCACGGCTTGGATGTGAACCTCCGCCCGCTGACCCACGGCCCAGTTGGCGGGCAGTCGGTCCACCCGCACGTCCACCAAAAACTCGCGTGTCTCGCGGTCGGTCTCGCGTCCGAGGCGGGAGACGACGCCGGGGTAATTTTTCTCCGGCTCGGAGCGGAAAACCACACGCGCAGCCTGCCCAGGTGCGAGGCGCGGCATTTCCATCTCGTCCACCCAGGCGCTCACCCACAGCTCGTCGAGCGAGATGATCTCCATCAGCGAAGCCCCGGGCACCAGCATGTCGCCCGGTTCCCGGTCCCGGCGGATGATCAGGCCGTCATACGGCGCGGTGATCTGCGTGAAGGCAAGCTGCTCGCGACGATACAGCAGCGTCTTTTCCGCGACCAGCACCTGCCCCTGCGCCTCGGCGATGGCTGCGTTCGATCGCTTCAGGTCCGCTTCAGCCACCTTCCGGGCTTCTGCGGACTTGTCCGCGTCTGTTTGGGAAACTGCACTGGAAGCAAGCAGGCCCGCGAGACGCTTCTCATCCAGCCGCGCCTGGGCCAGCACCGCTTCAGCACGGGCCAGATCAGCCTCCACTCGCAGCGCTGTTTGTTTGGCCGCATTCAGCGAGGCCTCGGCGATGGCGACCTGCTGCTGCAGTTCCGCGTCATCAAGCCGGGCAAGCAACTGGCCCTTCTTCACGCGGTCTCCTTGATCTACCAGCACCTCCGCGAGCCGTTCCTGAATGCGCGTGCTCACCGTGGTTTTCATGCGCGCTTCCAGTGTGCCGGTGCCCATGACCTCCGCGCTGCGCGGCACCTCGGCGGTGAGTGTCACTGACTGCGGGTTTGCAGGCCGTGAGGCCCAAGCATCCAAGCAAGAGGAAGGAGGAGAAATGGTGTATCATCATGCGGGTATCAGGTTTCCACGACATGTAGCCGCGGTGGATGTTCTGGATGTTGCGGAAGCCGAGTTGTTTCAGAATAATCACGGCCTTGCGGCTGCGGTAGCCGCCGGCGCAATAGACCAGCACGGGCTTTTCTTTGTCGAGGGCCGCGACCTTCGTTTCAAAGGCCTCGTCGCCGATGGAAATGTTTACCGCATTGGGCAGCGCACCGCTTTCAAATTCACCGGTGGAGCGCACATCTAGCACTTGCGTCTCTGGATGCGCACGCAGCCACGCATTGGCCTGATCTCCATGGAGGTTGGCGCACACGCTGCCGGGCACCGCTTTGAACAGGTGGCGATCCCAATCCGCTTCATACCAATACCAGGCTCCGACGATCGCGATGAGAATGACAATGGCCCAGATCATGGCTCCTATGCCCCTCCGAGCTTCTTCACCTGCTGGGACAGGCGTTTGAGGAGGTTGTTGCAGACGGTGTCGCACAGCTCGGTGATGCTCGGGTCGGCGATGAAGCAGATCGCGGTCAGACCTTCACGGCGGCGGCCCACCATGCCGGCATCGACGAGCGACTGCACGTGGCGGGAGACATTCGCCTGCGTCAGGCCGGTGGCGACGACGAGTTCGGTGATGTTTTTCTCACCTTCTTCCAAGGCGCGCAGGATCTTCAGGCGGCTGGGTTCGGCGAGCGTGCGGAACCAGGAGGCGATCAAGATCAGCGCCTCTTCGGACACAGGAGGGAGAGCTTTTTTAGTGTGGGCGGCCATAGAGTTTAAAAGTGTTGCGTGCTGATTTTATATGCGTATTAACTCATATAGTTGATGGAAAATATCCAGCAAGACGCGTCATCGTCAATTCCGAATCCAACCACCACCATGAAACGCCTCATCCCCTTACTGACGATCTTGCTGCTCGCGGCCTGCCACAAGCCTGAAGCGCCTCATTCCACTGCTGCCGATCTGCCCAGCATCGCCGTGAAAGTGCAGGCGGCTAAGGAACTCGGACAAAAATAAATCGCCAATTGGTTAAGTAATGTTAATAGTCTGGATGGAACTCACCATCACCACACAGATGCAGGAAATTTGGAAGCAGACGCTGGCGAAGCTCATTGGGGCAGACCGGCGGCTATTC
>JBDNIB010000040.1:0-7117 GCA_041688535.1 Prosthecobacter sp. | reverse complement strand
GTGGGATTGGAGGTGAGCGTGATAATGCTGCCCTGAGTCAGGATGCCGCCACGCGGGGTGCCTTGCAGCGAGACTTTCTGATACTTGTCCCCGTTCACGTTCGGGATGCCGTAGTAGCGGGCCAGCTTGTCGTTGATGAAAGTGTAGTCGGCATTGAGGAACTCGATGACACTGCGATTGTCACGCAGGATGTGGTCGAAGAAAGTCTGCGACTCTTTTTTCATCGCGTAGCCGAGGCCGCCCTTCCATTCAGGGAAGCGGCGGGTGTCCACATCCACGATGTCCATGTCGCGAAGTTGCAGCCACTGGCCGGCGAAATCCTCCGTGAGGCTCCAGGCGCGATAGTCACCAATCATGCGCTTCACCTCGGCGGCTAGGTTCTTGCGCAACTCACTTTTGTCGGCGAGCTGCCGCAGACGCTCGTCCGGTGGCGCGGACCAGAGAAAATAAGCGAGCCGCGATGCGAGGCTGTGCTCGTCAATAAGAGCGATGCCGTTTTTCACCTCACCGACTGGCTGCGGCGCACCACGAAACAAAAAACTTGGCGAGACCAGCATGCCGCGCAGCACATAACTCAGCGATTCCAGGAGGGGCAGACCTTCCTTGATACCAAGATCGGCAATGCCGCGCCACTTGGCCGTTTCAGCGGCTTGCAAAGGACGGCGGAAGAGACGCATGCCGAGTTTTTCGACTAATGCGGGCATCTCGGCCACGGCGATGCCGCCGGGCTGATCAATTGGTCCTTCAACGGTCAGTTGATGCAGCCAGAAGTTGCGATCCTGCCGGGTTTTTTCGTCGTAGAAATCATTCAAGAACCACACCTGGATGTCATGCCGTCCCGCAGGCAGATCCACCTCGGTCTTAAACCACTGCGGTGCCTGCGCCTTGGCGGTGACGTTGAACGAACCCGCGTTTTTGCCTCCAATGCGCACATCGAACTGCGCTGGCTCGGTTCCCGCCTGCTGGGCACCCGCCTTGATGACGAGACGGTATTTGCCAGCCTGTTCGAGTTTGAGCGGATGCTTCACATAACCGCTGCTCGCCAGCAGGATCGCGCCGGTGTCTCGCGAAGAGTCGCCTTCGCCGCGTTCGAAATCCTCGCCGCTCAATTTCATGGACGGCAGGCCCGCAGGCTTGCCATCCAGCAGCCATTGCACGAAGCGCGTGCCACGCGGCGGCAGCAGGCCGTAGGGGCCTTCGATGTCGATCTTGTCGAGGGCAAGATTGCGATCACGCTTCTGCGGGTCCGGGTTCTGTGGATCGGCGAAGTCATTCAAGAAGCTCACATAGATTTTGTGCTCGCCGCTCTTGAGCTGCACTTCGTGGCGCAGCGTCTGCCAGGGGCCTTTCTCGCCTTTGTATCTCGCGCTGACATCAAAGCTGCCCAGCTCCTGGTCATCCACCCGTAGGCCCAGTTTCGCCACATCAGGCCCGGCCTGCGTAGCCGACACCCGGAGTTTCAGCACATAGGTGCCGCTGGCCGGTGCGGAAAATTTGGTGGCGGCGGTGGCGTTGCTGTCAAACCAGCGCATGCCTTCTGATTCCTTCGTTTCGCCCTTGTGGCTCCAAAATTTCGCTGCGCCTAGCTCCATGTCCACACGCTCGACGTTCGAGACATCGAAGGCTTTTTCAGTCACCGCATTGGCCGCGCGGATGTACTTCTCCATCAGCAGTGGTGAGATGCTGAGCACATCACCGATGTTGTCGTAGCCGTAGCCGGTGTCATCGGGTGGAAACTGGTTGGCAGGTTTCGTGTCCACGAAAAGAAGATCGCGGATCGTGTTGTTGTACTCGTTGCGGTTGAGGCGGCGGAAGGTGACGTGGCCGGGGTCAATGCTCTGCGGATCAAACCAGAACACGGTGTCATCAATCCACTTCACCACTTCATCCCGCTCCGGCAGGGATGGCTGGTCTTTTTTCAGCGGCGGCATCACATGCGTGACGAGTTGCTGGCGCGTGTGGTCCCACAGCACCTTGTCGGCGATCAGTTTGGAATACTCCGGGTATTCATCCAGCGCGAAGTCGCCTTTGTCAGAGCCGTCGCCATGGCAGTCGTAGCAGAATTTTTGCAGCAGCGGCAAGACGCGCCGTTGATAGGCGTCCTGGCCGCGTTCGGCGGCGGACAGCAGGGGCGAAAGGGCGATCAACGCCAAGGTGAGGCTACGAAGCATGAAAGGAGGTTTTTGAGGGTATCAGACTTACGTCAGGAAGGTGGCTGGGATTTCGGCAAAACCAACGCGGCATTGCGCGTGAATTGAAGTGAAACTGCTGAAAGTCTGGGCGGACTAGCCGCGATTGCTCTGCCCATGAATCAAATCGACCTCAAGGACAGAGTTGCCATCATCACCGGCGGCGCACGTGGCATCGGCTACGCCATCGCAGAGCGCCTGCTTCAATCTGGCGCGAACGTGTGCCTGTGGGACATGGATGCCGACGCTCTCGCCTCCGCCAAGGCTGAACTCGCCGCTCTTGGCCAAGTTCACACCGCCACGGTGGATGTGACGAACCTGTCTTCGGTTGATGCAGGGGCGGTATCCACCATCGGTGCGTTTGGAAAGATCGACATCCTCGTCAACAACGCGGGCATCGCCGGAACGAACGCGAAGACCTGGGAGACCGATCCCGCCGATTGGCAGCGTGTCATGGCGATCAATCTGAACGGCCCCTTTCACTGCTGCCATGCCGTCGTGCCGCACATGCTCAAGAACGGCTACGGCCGCATCGTCAACATCGCCTCCATCGCTGGGAAGGAAGGCAATCCGAACGCGGCGCACTACAGCGCCTCGAAAGCGGGCGTTGTTGCTTTGACCAAGTCGCTCGGCAAGGAACTCGCGACGAGCAATATCATCGTCAATGCCGTGACGCCTGCGGTGATCGAGGCCGACATCCTGCAGAAACTCACGCAGCAGCTCATCGACTACATGCTCTCGAAGATCCCGATGAATCGGTTTGGCAAGAAGGAAGAAGCGGCGGCGCTTGTCGCATGGCTGAGTTCCGAGGACTGCTCATTCACGACCGGCGCGGTGTTCGATTTGTCCGGTGGCAGAGCGACCTATTGATCATTTTGTCTGCTTGGCCGCGTAATCAGCGCATGTCCCTGATTGCTGACGAAAACGCCAAGGCCGGTTCAACCGACTGGCAACTCACCCGCATGCGCCTCGACAAGACCGAGGGCTTTCGCTCGCCGGTGATCGAAGGCTACTGCTCGCGGCAATCCGTTAGGGCAGGTGATTCGCTCGACATCTTCGTCAGCACGAAGCCCTCGGCACGATTCAAGATCGAGATTTTCCGCACGGGCTATTACGGCGGCTGCGGGGCGCGGTTGATGAAGGAACTCGGGCCGTTCGAGGGCAAGGAACAGCCGCTGCCGGAGATCGGCGAGAAGCGCTTGCGCGAATGCCGCTGGGAAACGTCCGCCTCGCTTACGATTCCGCCGGACTGGCTCAGCGGCGTGTACTTGGGGCGACTGACGACCATTCCAGAGGTTCGTAGTACCGGTTTTAGCCGGTCCGGAAATTCAGAACCGCCTAAAGGCGGGACTACAGAACAGCCAAACAATGCACCGCAGCCCTATTGGCAGAGTTACATCGTCTTCATCGTCACCGATGATCGCAAGGCGGACATCCTGCTGCAATGCAGCGACAACACCTGGCAGGCCTACAACAAATGGCCGGACGATTACTCGCTCTACACCGACCCGAAGGGCAATCAGGGGCCGTGGTCGGATGTGAGCTTTGACCGGCCGTATGCCAAGTATGCGCAGATCTACGAGAACCCGCAGTCCGTCGGCAGCGGTGAGTGGCTGTGCTTTGAGTTTCCCGCCGCCTACTGGTTGGAGAAAGAAGGCTACGACGTAAGCTACTGCTCCAATGCCGACATGATCACCTCGGATCGCGGTTTGAAGTGCAAGGCGTTCATCAGCATCGGCCACGACGAGTATTGGGACATCCTCCAGTATCAAAGCGTGGAGACGATGCGTGATGCGGGCGTGAACCTGCTCTTTCTCTCCGGCAACTCCGTCTGCTGGGTCACGCCCTTCTCACCGAATGCCGATGGCGTGTCGAATCGCCGCATCTTTCGCGGCGGGCCGTATGGCGGCGACTACACCTATGCGGTGGATCGCGAGAAAGATTACGGTCCCTATCCGCATCGTGGACCGGATGAGGGTTATCTCATGGGCGTGCGCAACATCAGCCCCGTGAACGGTGGCGGCGACTGGATCTGCACGAAGCCGGGACACTGGATGTTTGAAGGCACCGGCATGAAGCAGGGAGATGCCATTCCCGGCATGATCGGTTGGGAATACCACGGTGACCCGCCCCAAGACTTGCCCGGTTTGGAAATTGTCGCCGCAGGCACGGCCTTCCAAGGCGGACGCAATCCGCAGCAGTGGCAGGCCGTCATCTTCGACGGACCGAAGAACAATTTCATCTTCAACGCCTCCACCATCTGGTGGGCGCAGGGCCTGAGCAAACCGCCGGGCCACATGCCCGTGTGGAGCCACTACTCACGCCCGCATGGCACGGACAAACGTGTGCAGCGGATCACGGCGAACCTGCTCAAGCGGGCGATTGGTCAATCGTAGCTCGGCATTCCGATTCCGAGAATGACCCGACGCGGAATTGGAATTCCGCGCTACGCCAGAATGCCCTTCGCCACCTCGCCCGCCACGTCGGTCAGCCGGAAATTTCTTCCTTCGTAGCGATACGTCAGCCGTTCGTGATTGATCCCAAGCAGATGCAGCACGGTGCATGCAAATCGTGCGTGCCGATGATGCCGGTTTCGGCGGTGTTGCCCATGTCATTCGTGCTGCCGTAGGTGAAGCCGCCTTTGACGCCGCCACCGGCCATCCACATCGTGTAGCCACCGCCGTTGTGACCGCGACCGTTGTAGGGTTCGTTGTCGTAGCCGCTGCCACGGCCGAATTCACCGCCCCAGAGGATGAGGGTGTCCTTGAGCATGTCGCGTTGCTTTAAGTCGGCGATCAATCCGGCGATGGGTTTGTCGATGGATGTGCATTGCCGCCCCAAACTTTCCCGCAGGTTGTTGTGATGGTCCCAGCCGCCTGAGGTGAGCTGGATGAAGCGCACGCCTTTTTCGGCCATGCGTCGCGCCATGAGGCACTGCGTGCCAAAACGTTCGGTGTCGCCGTCATCAAGGCCGTAGAGATCGCGGATGTGCTGCGGCTCTTGGTCGAGTTCGAGCACCTCGGGCACGCTGGTCTGCATCTTGTAGGCGAGTTCGTAGCTCTGGATGATGCCTTCGATCTCAGGATTGCCGGGATCGCCTGTGAGCAGTTTGCGATTCGCTTTTTGGATGAACTCGATCTGCTTCCGCTGTTGCGCATCGCTGAGGCGTTCGTTGTAGAGATCGGGAACGCCACTACCGCCCGCACTCAAGCGTGTGCCTTGGAAGGTGGCGGGCAAGAAGGCCGAGCCGTAATTCATTGCACCGCCGCTATCCGCTGCCGGATTGATCGTGACAAAGCCCGGCAGGTCCTCTGCCTCGGTGCCGAGGCCATACACGATCCACGCGCCCATCGAAGGCCGCACAAAGGTCTCGCTGCCGATGTGCAGCGCCACCGTGGCCATCTTATGCGCGTTCGTGCGTGTCTGCATGCCGTTGAGGACGCAGAGATCGTCCGCATGCTTCGCCAGCTCGGGAAACGCGTCGGAAATCATGATCCCGCTCTTCCCACGCGGCTTGAAGTCAAACACCGAGCCCATGTGCTTCTGTACCTTGTTTGCCTCAGCCTTCGCGAGCTCCGGCTTCCAATCAAAGGTGTCCAAATGGCTCGGTCCGCCCTGCATGCACATGAAAATGACTCGTTTCGCCTTTGCGGCAAAGTGTGGTGGCTTCGGAGCCAGCGGATTGATCGTCTTCGGCGGTGCGGCGGCCGATGCCCATTGCTGATGCAGCGCATTAAACGCTAGCCAGCCGAAGCCGGTGCTGGAGGATTGGAGAATGGTGCGGCGGGTGGTCATCGTGCGCAGATTGTTGGTAAAATGATGACGGGTAAAATGATGGTCTGATGGCATGACTTCTGGATCATTTTACCCGTCATCATTTTACCAAGGTTTGTGCCTCAAAAAACATATCGGAACTCCGCTGTGCCCAGCAACGATTGCACCAGCACTTCCAGCCCAAGTTCGTGTTTCAAAGCCTCGGCATCGCTGAGTTCTTCGGCGCTGGGTTCACGGCCTAGCACGGTCCGATAGACGACTTTCACGTCTTTGCCGGCTTGCTCGGCGATTTGGGCGGAAGCTTGCTGCACGAACTCGTTGTTCATGAAAAACAGCGCTTGCGGGGCCACGATAGTGACATCGCGTTGGCCTTTGATCTGCGTGGGTCCGGGGAAGTCGAAGGTGCTGAAGAGTTCGGGGATGTTGTCGCGGACAACGGGCAGGTAGATGGTGCGATAGGGGTCTTCGACGCTGAGCAGGCTGCGCGTTTGACCGTGACGGCCTTTGCCACCGGTTCCAGCGACCTGGATGCCTTCGGGGCGGACGAAAGTGAGTTCTCCGGCGAGTTGCAGCAGCGTGTCCCGCAACGGTTCGAGTTCGAGACGGCGCGGTGTTTGTCGCCAGCGTAGTTTGTTGCCGGCATCGGGATGCTCGGGATTGCCGGTGCTCGCGAGGCGGTAGGTGCGGCTGAGCATCAGCGTGCGGATCATTTTCTTCACTGACCAGCCGCCCTCGACGAAGCGAATGGCGAGATGATCGAGCAACTCGGGATGCGTGGGATCGCTGCCGGTGGTGCCGAAGTCATCCACGGTGTGCACGATGCCTTCGCCGAACAGGTGCTGCCAGATGCGCTTCACCATCACGCGGGAGGTGAGCGGATGCGTGGGCTGTGTCATCCATTGGGCGAGTTCGAGACGACCTGACGCCTTCGCGGGGACCTTCGGCAGCGGGGGCAGTGCAGGTATCTTCAACTGGCCCCGGTCTGGCGCGAATTCACGATCAAAGGGATCGCCACCGACGGCGAGTTCGCAGTCGCGCACATCGCCTTCGATCACGCCCATGCAGAAGTGTGGATCGCTGTCGTAGCGGATCGTTTCCTTCGGATTGCCGAGTTCGCGGAGGTCGTCCATCGAATGAAGACCGGCTGGGAGCTT
>JBDNIB010000383.1:0-5620 GCA_041688535.1 Prosthecobacter sp. | reverse complement strand
CGGGCGCATCATCGAACAGGCCAGCGTGCATGAGCTCTTCGCCAGTCCGCGTCACGCCTACACTCAGGGCCTGCTAGCCAGCATTCCACGCCTCGATAGCAAGCCCAAGACCCTGCTCAAGACCATCCCCGGCAACGTCCCCGGCATCGCCGACTTCAAACCCGGCTGCCGTTTCGGTGACCGCTCCGGCCGCAACCATAGCGCGACTCAACTGCACGACCGCCCGCCCTTCACCGCAATCTCCGCCAACCACTGGGTCGAGAACTGCCCCATCTGCGTTCAGCCATGAAAGTCCGTGATGTGTTGCTGCGCTTGCGCGATGACGGCTGGCAGCTCAAAGCCACCAAGGGGAGTCATCGGCAGTTTGTTCATCCGGTGAAACCAGGCAAAGTGACCCTTCCTGGCCATCCTTCAGACGAGCTTTCTCCAGGCACTTGGAACAGCATTCGAAAACAAGCAGGTTGGAAATAATGTCCAGCTCGGATAATCTTCACCCACACCGTCTCACCTTATGAAATACCTCTTTGTCATTGAGAAAGGCCCAAAAAACTTGTCTGGCTACTTCCCTGATGTCTCCGGCTGTGTGACTTCTGGCAAGACGGTCGAAAAAATTATCGCGGATGCTGCCGAGGCTCTCGATCTACACTTGGGGGAAGATCGCAAACTGCCACGAGCCAGGACCTTGGCCTGGCATCTGGAAAAAGGTGGACTCAAGCTCCTGCCAACCGACCTTGTCACCTGGGTGCAGTATCGACGCGAGGCCGGGCTGGCGTTGGCATGATCCAAACTTGCTACTACTACGGTTCATGTCCCTCCTCACCGTCCAAAACCTCCAGCAGCACTTCCCCGTACGCGGCGGGGTGCTGCGGCGTGCCGTGGCCTCCTGCAAAGCTGTGGACGGCGTGAGTTTCTCGCTCGCTGCGGGTGAGACGCTCGGCCTCGTCGGCGAATCCGGCTGTGGCAAGACCACGCTGGGCAAGGCCATCGTGCGACTGCTCAAGCCCACCGCCGGCAGCATTCAATTTGAAGGGCGGGACATCACGCATGCCAGTATCCGCTCTCTGCGTCCGATGCGTCGGCATGTGCAGATGATCTTCCAAGATCCCGCTGAGTCGCTCAATCCGCGCCACACCGTGCGCGACATCTTGGAGGAGCCCTTCATCGTGCAAAACATCGGCACCAAGGACGAACGCCGCCGCTCCGTGCTCGACCTCCTCGACAAAGTCGGCCTCAGTGCCAGTGCGGCCGATCGCTTCCCCTTCGAGTTCAGCGGCGGCCAGCGCCAGCGCATCGGCATCGCCCGCGCCATTGCCCTGAAGCCAAAACTCATCATCTGCGATGAACCTGTGTCCGCGCTCGACGTCTCCGTGCAAAGCCAGGTGCTCAATCTCCTGCTCGACCTCCAACGCGACATGGGTCTGAGCTATCTCTTCATCGCCCACGGCCTCAACGTCGTGAAACACATGAGCGACCGCGTGGCGGTGATGTACCTCGGCAAAATCGTCGAACTCGCCCCCGCTGAGGAGCTTTACCACAATCCGCGCCACGCCTACACCAAGGCTCTGCTTGATGCGATCCCCGTCGCCGATCCCACCAAGCGCCGCGAACGTCAGCTCCTGCGCGGTGATGTTCCTTCACCCATCAATCCACCCGCCGGCTGCGCCTTCGGCCATCGCATGAAGCATCCGAAGTGGCAGGAAAGCGTGAACATGGATCTCACGCTCAAGGAAATCGCGCCGGGGCATTTCGTGCAGCCTTGTCCGTGCTGCACCTGAAGAATGTCGATGCCGGATCGAGCATCCTGTGAAATAGTTCTCCCATGAAACAACGCTGGATCGAAAAAGAAGGATCAGTGATTGACCTGCCAAATTTGAGCGCGGTCATCGAAAAAGACGGAGCGTGGAATTGACCCTGGAACACGCCAGCGCGGCGAAGATTCGTCGTCGTCGTCGTCGTTGGCGCAATGGCGCACGAGTGCGGAGTCTGGAACTCAAGGCAGCCTAATGTCATGCCAAAGCTGCTGCAGTCTGGCAGCCACATCATCATGAGGTTGGGAGATGACAAAACCGGAGGCCGCACTGTCCCGGTGCCGAATCATCGTGAAATTGCAGTCGGTACGCTGAAATCGATCATCGCGCAGAGCGGGCCGCCGGCAGACCTGTTTCGCAAATGAATGATCAATGCGCCGTTGCCTTCTCGGAGCCGAGGCCGGTGTGGGCGCGGACTTTGAGTTCGGCGAACTTGGCTTCCGCCTCCAAATCGCGGGGAGTCAGGATGGTGCCGAGCCACGCGGCGATGAAACCGATCGGGATGCTGACGATGCCGGGATTGCTGAGCGGGAAGGGGGCGCCTTCCCTGCCGTAGATGCCGCTGGGGCTGAGCAGGATGAGCACGATGGAGGCCACAAGGCCGACGGCGAGGCCGACGACTGCGCCTGAGGTGTTAAAACGCTTCCAGAACACGCTGAGCACGATGACCGGCAAGTTCGCCGACGCAGCGACGGAGAACGCGAGGCCGACGAGGAAGGCGGCGTTCACGGTGGGGCCGAGGTAGATGGCGAACGCGATGCTGGCGGCACCGACACAGAAGGCGGTGATGCGGGCGACGCGGATTTCCTGGCCCGGACGGTTCGCTTTGCCGTGATGAATGACATTCGAGTAGAAATCGTGCGCGAAGGAGGCGCTGGCGCTCATCGTGAGGCCGGCGACGACGGCGAGAATGGTGGCGAAGGCCACGGCGCTGATGAAGGCGAAGAAAAATTCGCCGCCGAGCACCTTAGCGAGGATCGGCGCGACCATGTTGACATCTAGTTTGCCATCAGTGGTGAGCAGCGCCTTTTCGATAATGGTCGCGGCACCGAACCCGAAGAGGGTCGTCATAATGTAGAAAGCGCCGATGATGGCCATGGCCCACACGACGCTGGAGCGTGCGGTTTTCGCGTCCGGCACAGTGTAGAAACGCACGAGAATGTGCGGCAACCCGGCGGTGCCAAGCACAAGGCCGAGACACAGCGAAATGAGATCAATCGGCCCCCACGGTCCCGCCACGGCGACGCCGAATTTGAGGCCCGGTTCCATGAGGTTTTTCGGCTCGGCACTGCCGCCGTAGTCGGCATGAGCGACCGCGTTGAAGAATTCCGTGAAGCTGAAATGATGGAACTGCAGCACCAGGTAGCTCAGCATGATCGCGCCGACCATGAGCAGCAGCGCCTTGATGATCTGCACCCAGGTGGTGGCCAGCATGCCGCCAAAGACGACATAGACGAGCATCAGCACGCCCACGCCGATCACCGCCGGCTCGAAATTGATGCCGATCAACTGCTTGATGATTGCGCCCGCGCCGACCATCTGCGCGATCATGTAGAAGGTGGAGACCACCAGCGTGCTGAGCGAGGCCAGCGCACGCACCGGACGCGGCTTGAGGCGATAGGCGAGCAAGTCGGCCATGGTGTACTTGCCCGCGTTGCGCAGCGGTTCGGCGACGATGAGTAGCACCGTAATGTAGGCGACCAGGAAACCCACCGAGTACATGAAGCCGTCATACCCGGCGACGTAGATCATGCCGGAAATACCCAGAAACGAGGCCGCGCTCATGTAGTCACCCGCGACAGCCAGACCATTCTGCCAGCCGGTAATGCTGCGGCCTGCGGCGAAGTAGGCGCTGGCTCCGGTGTTCTTCTTGGCCGCCCAAAAGGTGATGAGGAGCGTGAGGCCGACGAAGGCCAGAAACATGATCAGAGGGATGTTCATCGAGTAAGCAGGGGAAAGGTGGACAGGAGCAGGGGTAACTGGGCTGCGGGGAGAGATCAGTGACCGTGAATCAAGGCGGCGGCGGACTTGTCCCACTTGGCGGCGACTCGCACATAGAGAAAGGCGACGACCCAAGCGACGATGAATTGCGACAGCGCAAAGACGTAGGCCACATTCACCTCGCCCCAGACCTTCGTTTTCATCATCTCAGGGCAATAACCGACCAGCACGGGCAGCGCCAGGTAGTAGAACATGCAGAAAACAAAGACGGGCACGATGAATGCCTTCTTTTTCGCCAGCAAGGCGCGGAACTCCGGCTTCGCCTCAATCTCCGCCCAGTTCACAGATGATTTTTCGCTCATAAGGGGGCGAGGTTAGGGACCGCGTCCGCGTTTGGCAAGGTCAAGCATGTCACGCGGGGAATTTATCCTGCTCGTGTCCCTGCGGCGCTCATTCAAAGGCGCTCGTCACCGGTTTGCCATCGAACTCGGCAGGCACCGGCACATCCAACAGCCAGAGCGCCGTGGCGGCGGTGTCGTAAGTCGTGACCTTGTCGGTGATAGTGAAGCTAGGCTTCACGCCTTTGCCCCAGGCCACCCAGGGAATGATCATGTCGTCAGGAATGTCCAGGCCATGGGTTTTGTCATGCCCGCCGTGGTCAGCACTGATGAGCATGACGCTGGAATTCGCGATGCCTGCCTCTTTAATGGCCTGCCAGACCTGCCACAGTGCTTGGTCGGTAACTTTCAGCGCTTCTTTTTGCTCGGGCGAGCCCCAGCCGTTCTTATGCCCGGCGGTGTCCACATCCGCGAAGTGAATGAAGCACAGGCGTGGCTTGTGCTCCTTGATCCACGGGGCGGCCTGTTTGGCGACCATTTGCGAGGGTTTCTTGTCTTTCTCGATCTCCACCGAGCCGACGACTGGCGCGGATGTCTGCGGGCCGCCGAAGTCGAAAATATCCAGCGTGTCTTTCAGCCACAGGTGGCGGAATTTCATCTTGCCGACAAACATGCCCGTCACGGCTGTTGGATCGGCGGCTTTGAGCAGCGAGAACACCGTGGGCACTTTCACGAATCCTTTGATCGGCGTGTAGCCGTTCCACAGGATCTGATGCTTGTCCGGTCCGACTCCCGTGAGCATGGAGGTGTGCGACGGCAGCGTGATGGAAGGGAAAATCGTGCTCGCCTGCCACGTCACCGCGCCTTCGGCGGCGATTTTTTTCAGCGTCGGCGTCTCCGCCTCGGCGATGACCGCCGGCTTGCCACCATCAATGCTGATGATGAACACATGTTCTGCACGCGGAGCGGCGGTGAGGGTCAAACTGAGGGCGAAGAAACAAGCGGGGAGACAAAAAAGACGGCGCATGGTGGAATGAGGCACAGAATAACGATCACAGAATGGCATTGCTTCCGATAAACATAGCCTGCCGCACCTGTTTAGCCGCAATGCCGTTAAGTTATAATTACTGTACTTTTCATTTTTTGTGGCTAATTAGCTGCGGATGCCTCCATCATCCAGCACCGCCGTAGCCGCAGCCGCAATATCATCCACGGAAGTTCAATCTCTCGATCTCATCAGCCGTATCCTTGACCTCTTGCACTGGGAGCCAAGTGACTGCGCTGCTTTCGATGATGCGGCGCATCAAGGCCCGAGGCGTAAGATTCAATCCTGGCAAATCATCGTCGGCCTCATCGCTCACTGCCTGCCTTTTACGGGTCGCTTCTCACAATGCTTGCATCAGTATTTCGGCATGTCTCTCTCCGATTCAGCTCTCAGCCAACGCCGCTCCCGCCTTGGTCCCGACATCTTCGAGATCATCATGCAGGAAACTTTACGTCCTCTGGCCGACGTGGTGCTGCATCCCGGCTGCT
>JBDNIB010000382.1:0-1001 GCA_041688535.1 Prosthecobacter sp. | reverse complement strand
GCCTTCCTCATCCTTGATCGCATCCTTGCGGAAGTCGCGCACTTTGACGACGGCGGAGCCATCCAGCTCCTTGGGTGGGTTGGCACCGTAGCTGTCAGCGAGCTTGGTGATCTGGGCGGCACCTGCGGCACCCTCGAACACCTTGCTCTGGTTCACTTCAAGGAAGTAGCCGATTTCGCTGTAAACCTCGTCTAGCAAATCCGGCACCGTGAGGCTGCGGCTGGCGGCATAAGCGGCGAGTTCGGCGAACATGACCACGGCACCGTTGCCGTCCTTGTCACGGCTGAAATCATCGCCCATGTAGCCGTAGCTTTCTTCGCCGCCAAAGACGAGGAACTTGCTGTGCTTGAGCCGGGCGGCACGACTGTCGGCAGCGTTGAGGTCGCGATAGCGGTTCAAAATGTCGCTGGGCAGTGCGGCCTCGTATTTCGCGAGTTTGGAGCTGATCCATTTGAAACCGGTGAGGGTGTTCACGCAGGCGACGCCGAATTTGGCGGCGATGGCGTCCTGCATCGGGCTGGTGACATAGGTTTTCAAGAAAACCGCGTGGTCCTTGTTCGCATCGTTGAGGATGCCGAGTTCAAACATCGTTTTGAGGCGGTACCAGCCCATGAGTGAGCCGGTTTGATTGCCGGTGAGCAGCACCATATCGCCTTTCGCGTCGCGCACTCCCACGCCCATGCGGTCGCAGTCAGGATCGGTGCCGATGACGATGTCCGCGCCTTCCTTGTTGGCGAGATCGACGGCCATCTTCAAAGCGGGTGCGTTTTCTGGGTTCGGCGATTTCACCGTGGGGAAGCGACCGTCGGGAATGTCCTGCTCCGGCACAGTGAGGAAGTTGAAACCGAGTTTTTTGAGCAACACAGGAACCAGCACGCCACCAGCGCCATGCAGCGCGGTGAAGACGATTTTGAGCTTCTTCGCTGCCTCGTTTTGCAGCAATTCGGGCTGTAGCATCATGGTTTCGACGCGCGCGAGATATTTCTGGTCCATCTCATTGC